>NZ_JBHWBW010000579.1:0-4377 GCF_042735675.1 Kitasatospora sp. NPDC059571 | reverse complement strand
GGCGGGGGTCAGGCCTGGACGGGCTGCGCGTCGAGGCGGGCCACCAGGGCGGTCACCTGGCGGGCGACGTCCGGCGCGGTGAGGCCGATCTCGGCGAGGATCTCCTCGCGCTTGGCGTGGTCGAGGAACTCCTGCGGGATGCCGAAGTCGCGCAGCGGCAGGTCGACGTCGGCGTCGCGCAGGGCCTGGGCGATCGCGGAGCCGACACCGCCGGCGCGGCCGTTGTCCTCGACGGTGACCACGACGCGGTGCTCGGCGGCGAGGCCGGGCAGCGCCTTGTCGACCGGCTTGACCCAGCGGGGGTCGACGACGGTCGAGGTGATGCCCTGGGCGTCGAGCAGCTCGGCGGCCTCCAGGCAGAGCGGGGCCATCGCGCCGACGGAGACGATGAGCACGTCGGCGCGCTTCTCGCCGCCGGCCTCGCCGCTCTCGCGCAGCACGTCCATGCCGCCGACCTTGCCGAGGGCGGGGACGGCGGGGCCGACGCTGCCCTTGGAGTAGCGGACGACGGTGGGCGCGTCGTGGACCTCGACGGCCTCCCGCAGCTGGGCGCGGACCTGGTCGGCGTCGCGCGGGGCGGCGAGCCGCAGGCCCGGGACGGTCTGCAGGATCGACATGTCCCACATGCCGTTGTGGGAGGCGCCGTCGGTGCCGGTGACGCCGGCCCGGTCGAGCACGAAGGTGACGCCGAGCTTGTGCAGGGCGACGTCCATCAGGACCTGGTCGTAGGCCCGGTTGAGGAAGGTCGCGTAGACCGCGACGACCGGGTGCAGGCCGTTGGTGGCCAGGCCCGCGGCCGAGACGGCGGCGTGCTGCTCGGCGATGCCGACGTCGAAGATGCGGTCCGGGTAGGCCTTGGCGAACGGCGCGAGGCCGACCGGGTGCAGCATCGCGGCGGTGATCGCCACGATGTCCTTGCGCTCGCGTCCGAGGGCGACCATCTCCTCGCCGAAGACGGACGTCCAGTCCTTGCCGGAGGACTTCACCGGCAGGCCGGTGTCGGGGTGGATGACGCCGACCGCGTGGAAGCGGTCCTCCTCGTTGTTCTCCGCGGCGTGGTAGCCGCGGCCCTTCTCGGTGATGCAGTGCACGATCACCGGGCCGCCGAAGCCGCGGGCCTTGGTGAGCGCGGACTCCAGCGCCACCAGGTCGTGGCCGTCGATCGGGCCGATGTACTTGAGGCCGAGGTCCTCGAACATGCCCTGCGGGGCGATGAAGTCCTTCAGGCCCTTCTTGGCGCCGTGCAGGGTGTCGAACATCGCCTGGCCGACCACGGGGGTGCGCTGGAGGGCGTCCTTGCCCCAGGACAGGAAGCGCTCGTAGCCCTGGGTGGTGCGCAGGGTCGACAGGTGGTTGGCGAGGCCGCCGATGGTCGGGGAGTAGGAGCGCTCGTTGTCGTTGACGACGATGACGACCGGCAGGTCCTTCGCGTCGGCGATGTTGTTGAGCGCCTCCCAGGCCATGCCGCCGGTGAGCGCGCCGTCGCCGATCACGGCGACGACCGGGCGGTCCCGGTGGCCCTGGATCTGGTTGGCCTTGGCCAGGCCGTCGGCGTAGCCGAGCACGGTGGAGGCGTGCGAGTTCTCGATCACGTCGTGCTCGGACTCGGCGCGCGAGGGGTAGCCGGACAGGCCGCCCTTCATCTTGAGGCGGCTGAAGTCCTGGCGGCCGGTGAGCAGCTTGTGCACGTAGCTCTGGTGGCCGGTGTCGAAGAGGATCCGGTCGCGCGGGGAGTCGAAGACCCGGTGCAGCGCGATGGTCAGCTCGACCACGCCCAGGTTGGGGCCCAGGTGGCCGCCGGTCTTCGAGACCTCTTCGACCAGGAAGCCGCGGATCTCCTCGGCCAGGTCGGCCAGCTGCGCCGGGGTGAGCCGGTCGAGATCGCGCGGTCCCCTAATGCGGGTCAGCAGGGCCACCCGTTCCTCCTCGTTCACAGTTCCCGGGCCCAGGGCAGGCCCGCCGGGCGTCGGCGCCCGTGGTGCCGGGCGGCCCGACGACGGTTGTCGGACTACCCCGGCTGGTCGAGTCTAATGTCCGACTGCCGGACACCGTGCGGCGCATGGGCCACAGGCGTCCGGTCGGCCCACAGACAGGACGAGGTCCGGCACCCGTTCGGTTCGGGTGCCGGACCTCACATCGGTGTCGGCGTGTCGTCAGCCCCGGCCGGCGGACTTCTGGGTCCGGCGGGAGACGGAGTCGAGCACGACGGCGCCGAGCAGCACCGCACCGGTGATCATGTACTGGATCGCCTGGTTGACGTGCACCAGGTCGAGGCCGGTGATGATCGACTGGATGACCAGGATGCCCAGCAGGGCGGACCAGGTCTTGCCGCGGCCGCCGAACAGGCTGGTACCGCCGATGACGGCCGCCGCGATGGAGTTCATCAGGACGTTGCCGCTGCCGAGCAGCTTGTCGGCGGAGCCCTGCTGGGAGGCGATGAACAGGCCGCCGAGGGCCGCCATGCCGGCCGAGATCATGAAGACCGAGATCCGCACCCAGGCGACGTTGATGCCGGCCCGGCGGGCGGCCTCGACGCTGCCGCCGACCGCGAAGATCTGGCGGCCGTAGGAGGTGCGACGGAGCACGAAGTCGGTGATGACGACGATCGACAGGAAGATCACCAGGGGCAGCGGCAGGCCGCGGTCCTGGTTGAGCATGTAGGCGGCGACCAGGCCGATCACGGCGAGCACGCCGGTGCGCAGCGCGATCTCGCTCATCGGGCGGGCCGGCAGGCCGGCGTCGCCGCGGCGCTTGGCGTCCAGGAACTGCCCGACGCCGAAGAGCGCGATGCCGAGGATCGCGAAGCCCCAGGTGAAGGCGACGTCGCCGTCGCCGAGGAAGTAGGTGTCCAGGTTGGCGAGCACACCGTCGTTCAGGACGTTGACGGTGCCCTTGTCGCCGAGGACGGACATCTGCAGGCCGCTCCAGGCGAGCAGGCCGGCCAGGGTGACCACGAAGGCCGGGACGCCGATCTTGGCGAAGAAGAAGCCGTGCAGGGCGCCGATGGCGATCGCGGCGACGATCGCGATCAGGCAGGCCAGCCACTCGTTGACGCCGGAGCGCACCGAGAGGACGGCGGCTATCGCGGCGGAGACGCCGGCGACGGAGCCGAGCGACAGGTCGATCTCGCCGAGCAGCAGCACGAAGACGATGCCGACGGCGATGAGGCCGGGGCCGGCGATCCACTTGGTGATGTTGGTGACGTTGTCGGCGTTGAGGAAGTCGCCGGTGATGCTCTGGAAGATGACGCCGATCAGGATCAGGCCGAGCACGACCGGGACGGAGCCCAGGTCGCCGCTCTTCATCTTGCGCTTGAACTCGGCGACGTAGCCGGCGAAGCCGGCCTCGCGGACGAGGAGGCGGGGGTCGACCGCGGGGGCCGGGGTGGCGTCCACCGCGGCGGCCTGGTCCTTGTCGGTGGTCTGGTCCGTGGTCACTTCGCTTCCTCCGCAATGCGTGCCTGGCGCCGGGTGACGGCGTTCTCGGTGGCGCCGGTGATGGCGGAGATGATCTCCTCGTGCGAGGTGTTGGCCACCTCGAAGACGCCGTTGTTGCGGCCCAGGCGGAGCACCGCGACGGTGTCCGCGACGGCCTTGACGTCGGCCATGTTGTGGCTGATCAGGATGACGCCGAGGCCGCGGTCGCGCAGGCGCTCGACCAGGTCGAGGACCTGGGCGGTCTGCTCGACGCCGAGGGCGGCGGTGGGCTCGTCCAGGATGACGATCTTGGGGTCGCCGACCAGGGCGCGGGCGATCGCCACGACCTGGCGCTGGCCGCCGGAGAGCGCGGCGATCGGGATGCGGACGCTGGGGATGCGGATCGACAGGGTGTCGAGCAGCTCCTTGGCGCGCTTCTCCATCGCGACCTCGTCGAGCGCACCGAAGCGGCGCAGCTCGCGGCCGAGGAAGAGGTTGCCGACCACGTCGAGGTTGTCGCAGAGCGCGAGGTCCTGGTAGACGGTGGCGACACCGAGGGCCTGGGCGTCGTGCGGCCGGTTGATCGCGACCTTGGTGCCCTCCCACTCGATCGAGCCCTCGTCGATGGGGTGGACGCCCGCGATGGTCTTCACCAGCGTCGACTTGCCGGCGCCGTTGTCGCCGACCAGGGCGACGACCTCGCCGGCGTGGACCTCCAGATGCACGTCGGTCAGTGCCTGCACGGCACCGAAGCGCTTGGAGACACCGCGCAACGCCAGTACGGGTGCGCCTGTCACGTGAACCATCTCCTTCGTTCCGCGCCGCCCTCGTCCAGGGCATGCCACGGCCTGCCGTGCTCCGGCGGGAGCACGGAAGGGTAGTGCGAGAAAGGATTTTGACGACGCGGCGGGGATGGTCGCGCAGCGCCGAGGGGGCGGCCGGTTCCGGTGCACCGGAACCG
>NZ_JBHWBW010000578.1:2282-4415 GCF_042735675.1 Kitasatospora sp. NPDC059571 | reverse complement strand
CACCCTCGCCGTCCTGGCGCTGTGGCGGCCGCTGCCCGCCGCCGCCCGCACCGTGCCCGCCCCGCTGGCCGCCGTCGGCCTGGCCACCGCCGTGACCGCGCTGGCCGGCCTCCCGGTGGCGAAGATCGAGGTGAAGGGCCTGCTCGGGGTGGTCGACCCGCCGGGCCCCGCGGACCTCTCGGTGCTCACCGGCAGCGCCGGGATCGCCACCGTGCTCGCCTTCACCCTGATCGCCTCCGCGGAGAGCCTGTTCAGCGCCGCCGCGGTGGACCGGCTGCACAGCGGGGCGCGCACCGACTACGACCGCGAGCTGATCGCCCAGGGCGCCGGCAACACCCTGTGCGGCCTGCTCGGCGCGCTGCCGATGACCGCGGTGATCGTGCGCAGTGCGGCCAATGTGCAGGCGGGGGCCCGGACGAAGGCGTCCCGGGTGCTGCACGGCGTGTGGCTGCTGCTGTTCGCGGCACTGCTGCCGGCCGCGCTCGGCGTGATCCCGCTCGCGGCGCTCGCCGGGGTGCTGGTGCACGCCGGCGCCAAGCTGCTGCCCGTCTCCGCCCTGCTGCCGCTCTGGCGCTCGCACCGCGGCGAACTGCTGGTACTGGTCGCCACGGCCGTCGGGATCGTGCTGACCAACCTCTTCGAGGGGGTGCTGCTGGGACTCCTGATCGCGGTGCTCAAGACCGCCTGGGAGACCTCGGCGGTGCACCTGGAGGTGGCCGACGGCGGGGACGGGCCGATCCGGGTGGCGGTGACCGGCAACGCGACCTTCCTGCGGCTGCCGCGCATCCTCGGCACCCTGGAGTCGCTGCCCCGCGACCGCCCGATCGAGCTGGACCTGACGGGTCTTCGCCACCTCGACCACGCCTGCCGGACGGCGCTCGCCGACTGGGCGGCCCGTCACAACGAGCAGGGGGTGGCGCCGGTGAGCGTGCCCGCGCTGCACTGAAGCACATCCCCGTCCCGCCGGGTCCGGCGGGACGGGGCGCGCGGCGCTACCGTGGCGGCGTGACCACCACGGAACGCGAACTGACCGCACCCGTCGACCTCTGCCGGCCGGACGGCCGGCTCGACCCGGCCGCCGTCGGCTGGTCCCGGCGCCCGCTGCACCGCGCCAACCTGCGCGGCTGGGGCCGGACCAAGCGCTGGGAGTACTGGTGCATCACGGGGCCGACGCACATCGTCGCACTCACCGTCAGCGACCTGGACTTCCTCGGCCTCACCTCGGTGTACGTGCTCCGCCACGGCGACGAGGACCGGGCGCCGCAGGACCTGGAGCGGACGGCGCTCTCCCCGTTCGGGCGCGGGGTGCGGCTGCCGGACGGCATCGCCGGAGCGGCCGGGCACGGCGAGGACGTGGTGGTCGGCCCGGAGCGGCCGGTGCGCGGGCAGGTCCGGGTGGAGATCCGGGCCGAGGGCACCGGCACCCGGCTGCGGGCCCGCTGCCTGACCCCGGACCGGCAGCCGGTCGAGCTCGACGTGCTGGTCGAACTGCCGCCCGGCCACGAGACGCTGGGCGTCGTGGTGCCGTGGAGCGACCGGCACTTCCAGTACACCGCCAAGCACACCGCCCGCCCCGCCTCGGGGAGCCTGCGGATCGGCCCGGAGCACCATGCGTTCGGGGCGGACTCCTGGGCGGTGCTCGACCACGGCCGGGGCCGCTGGCCGCACCGGGTCGCCTGGAACTGGGGCGCCGGCTCGGGGCGGACCGACGGACGGGTGGTCGGCCTCCAGTTCGGCGGGAGCTGGACGGCGGGCACGGGGTCGACGGAGAACGCGCTCTGCGTCGACGGCCGCCTCTCCAAGATCGGCGAGGAACTGCTCTGGCTGTACGACCCGGCGGACCCGCTGGCGCCCTGGCAGGTGCGCACCCCCTCCTCCGACCAGGTCGACCTGGTGTTCACCCCGTTCCACGACCGGCGGACCCGCACCGAGGCCGGGCTGCTGGCCAACCGCACCGACCAGTGCTTCGGCCGCTGGACGGGGCGGATCCGCACCGACGACGGCGCGTCGGTCGCGGTGGACGGCCTGCTCGGCTGGGCCGAGGACGTGCGGATGCGCTGGTGACACCTCATCGGGCGGCCCGGGGGGGGGGGGGGGGGGGGGCGCGCGGGGGGCGGGCGGGCGCGGGGGCGG
>NZ_JBHWBW010000578.1:0-2272 GCF_042735675.1 Kitasatospora sp. NPDC059571 | reverse complement strand
GGCCCGGCCCGGCCCGGCCGCCTGGGCCGCCGCGGCCGAGGCCCCGCCCGCCCCGTCGGCCCCCCCCCGGGTCCCCGCCGGCGCCCCCCGCCCCCGGGGCGGGGCCCCGGGGCCCGGGGGGCCCCGCGCGCCCCCCGCCCGGACGGGGCACCGGTGGCGGCCCCGGGAGGTGCCGCGTCCGCGGCCGCCCAGGCGGTGTAGCCCCCGAGCAGGTCCGAGGTCTCCTCGCGGCCCCGGCTGCGCAGCAGGCTGGCGGCGATCGACGAGCGGTGGCCGCCCGCGCAGTGCACCACGACCGGCCGGTCCGCGGGGATCTCCCCGATGCGGCCGGGCAGTTCGGCGAGCGGGATGTGCACCGAGCCCTCGATCGCGCCGCCGGCCCGCTCGCCGGCGTCGCGGACGTCCACCACCAGCGGCGGCCGGTCGCCGGACAGCGCCTCGCGCAGCCCGGCCACGGTGCGCCGCGGCGCGGCGCGCATCTCGTCGGCGGCGGCGGGGAGCTGGTCCTCGGGGTGCGGCAGGTGGCCGGCCACCCGGTCGAAGCCGATCCGGGCGAGCCGGGTCACGACCTCCGCGGCCCGGTCGTCCGGTGCTACCACCAGGACGGGCTGCGCCGGGTCGAGGACGGTGCCGGCCTGTTCGGCGAACCGGCCGTCGGCGGGCACGTTGACCGCGCCGCGCAGGTGGCCGGCGGCGAACTCCTGCGGGCTGCGGGCGTCCAGGACGGTGGCGCCGGCCTCCCGCCGGGCCAGGAAGTCGTCCAGCGGCAGGGCGCGGACGGCCGCGGCCGGGTCGAACAGCCGGTGCTCTCGCCGGTTCAGGTCGGCGTCGTAGCCGAAGTAGCCGGGGGCGGCGGACTGTCCGGCCGTGACGATCGCCACGAAGGCGTCCTCGGTCATCGGCGCGCAGGCGTAGTTGGTGGCCCGCTGCTCGCCGATGGTGGACTGGCGCTCGGTGGAGAGGTTCTTGCCGCAGGACGAGCCGGCCCCGTGCGCGGGGAAGACCCGCACCTCGTCGGGCAGCGCCATCAGCCGGTGCTGGACGCTGTGGTGGAGCATCCGGCCCAGCTCGTCCGCGGTCCGCCCGACGGAGGCGAGCAGGTCGGGGCGGCCGACGTCGCCGATGAAGAGCGCGTCCCCGGTCAGCACGCCGTACGGGAGGGTGTCGGCCGCGTGCTCGCGGACCAGGACGCTGATCGACTCCGGCGTGTGGCCGGGAGTCTCCATGACCTCCAGGGTCACGTCCCCGAGCACGATCACCTCGCCGTCGACGAGCTTGCGGATCGGGTACTCGGTCTCCGCCCGGCGTCCGTAGCCGATCCAGGCGCCCGTCCGCGCGGCCAGCTCCAGGTGGCCGGCCAGGAAGTCCGCGTGGAAGTGGGTGTTGATCACTCCCTCGACCGTGAAACCGTGCCGTTCCGCATCGGCCAGGTACTCGGCGATGTCCCGCCGGGGGTCGACCACCACGGCCCTTCCGGTGGTCTCGTCGGCGATCAGGTACGAAGCCTGGGACAGGCAGTCGAGGTAGTACTGGGCGAAGAACACGGGACCTCCTTGCTGCCCTGACGGCAGCGCTCGCTTCCTTCAACAATACCCCCATGGGTATCCAATGGCCCGGGCCGGAGCCGGGGCGACCGACGGCCGCTACATACGGGTGGGGGTATATGGTGGTTACCGAGCATACCCCGGCGGGTATTCGGAACGGCCCTGGAGGGCCGGCGGAGGGCGGGGGGCGACCGCACCGGACCACACCCGCCGCCCGACACCCCGTGGAGTACCCGCATGGCACCGCCCCGCCCGGCCACCACCCGGCCGACCCTCCGGCCGCCGTCCGCCGCGCCCCTGCCCGACCCGGTCCACCGGGCGCCGGCCGGAGCGGCCGCATGACCGCCCTGCTGCTCGCCCTGGCCGCCGGCGCCGTGGTCGGCCTCGCCCTCGGCGGACTGGGCGGCGGCGGCAGCATGCTGGCCGTTCCCGCCCTGATCTACCTGCTCGGCTTCTCGGCCGGCCAGGCCACCACCGCGGCCCTGCTGATCGTCGCGGCGACCTCGCTCACCGCGCTGCTCACGCACGCCCGGGCGGGCCGGGTGCGCTGGCGGACCGGCCTGCTGTTCGCCGCCGCCGGACTGCCGGCCGCCGCCGCGGCCGGCGCACTCTCCGCATCGATACCCGCGGCCGTGCTCACCGCGGCCTTCGCCGCCCTCGCCGCGGTGGCCGCCTGGCGGATGCTCGCCGCCCGCCGCCCGGCCCCGCCGGCGGATCCGGCGGGCGGC
>NZ_JBHWBW010000577.1:513-4422 GCF_042735675.1 Kitasatospora sp. NPDC059571 | reverse complement strand
GCCGAGGGCCGCCGACCCGCTGCGTGCTACACCGCCAGGGTCTGGGCGACCGGGTCGCCCGGCCAGCGGTCGGCGCCGGCCGCCTCGGCGGCAGCGGCGAGGCGGGCCACCGCGTCCGGGGCGGCCGCCGGCGGGACGGTCAGCGGGATCCGCAGATAGTCCTCGAAGGCGCCGTCCACGCCGAACCGGGCACCCGCCGCGAGCCGCACGCCCGTCCGCTCGCCGGCCCGGGCGAGTGCGGCGCCGGAGATCCCGTCGGTGGCCAGCCAGAGCGCCAGCCCGCCGGGCGGCACGGCGAACCGCCAGCCGGGCAGGCGCCGGCGGAGTTCGGCGGTGAGGGCGTCGGCACTGGCCCGCAGCCGGTCCAGCTGGTGCGCCCGCACCTCGTCCAGGTGCTCGGTGAGCAGGACCGCGGCGATCAGCTGGTCGAGAACGGCGGTGCCGACGTCGCTGAAGACCCGGTCGCTCGCCAACTGCCGAACCAGCGCCGGTGCGGCCCGCAGCCAGCCGATCCGCAGCCCGCCCCAGAGCAGCTTGCTGGCCGAGCCGACGGTGACCACCTGGGCGGCCCGGTCGAGGGCGGCGGTCGGCCGCGGCAGTGCGGCGTCCTCGACGCCCCAGCCGAGTTCGGCGGTGGTCTCGTCCACCAGCAGCACCGTGCCGGCGGCCCGGGCGGCGGCGAGCAGCTCCCGCCGCTGCTCCTCGGGTACCAGCGCGCCGGTCGGGTTGTGGAAGTCCGGGATGACGTACGCGGCCCGGGGGGCGGCGCCGCGCAGGACGCGCCGCCACTCGGCGAGGTCCCAGCCGGGCACGCCGTCGGGGGCGGTCAGCGGAACGGGGACCAGCCGGGCGCCGCCGCGGCGCAGCGACTGGAGGGTGTGGGCGTAGCTGGGCGCCTCGACGGCCACCCGGTCGCCGAGGCCGAGCAGGGCGCGCCGGGCGAGGTGCAGGGCGCCCATGGCGCCGGTGGTGATCAGGATCTGGTCCGGTGAGGTGGGCAGTCCGCGTTCGGTGAAGCGCCGGGCGACGGCCTCCCGGAGGACCGGCAGGCCGGTGGGGTAGTGGCCGTGTCCGGCGGCGTCGGCGGGCAGCTGCTCCACGGCGCGGGCGGCGGCCCGGCCCAGGTACGGCTGGGGTGCGGGCAGCGCGGCGACGCCCAGGTCGACCACGGTGTCGCGCTCGTCCGGCGGCACGGGGTGCTGGGCGTCGGCGGGCGGCCGGGTGCCCTCGGGCAGGGCCGTCCAGCTGCCGGCGCCGCGGCGGCTGTGCAGGTAGCCGTCGGCCCGCAGTGCCTCGAAGGCGGCGGCGACGGTGGTGCGGCTGAGGGCCAGTTCGGAGGCGAGCTCGCGTTCGGCGGGCAGCCGGGTGCCGACCGGCAGCCGGCCGTCGGCGACCAGGGCGCCGATCCGGCGGGCCAGCGCGCGGTAGGCCGGGAGGGCCCGGCCGGCGGGCTCGGGCAGGCGGGCGCCGGCCAGCAGGCGGGCCAGTGCGGGCGGGCCGATGGTGCTGTGCCAGGCGCTCACGCGGCGCCTCCAGTCCACTCGGATCGAATTGGCCCTGGATCGGACCTGGTTGGACTCCTCATGATGGGGCCGATTCACTTCCCCTTGCAAGGAGCCTCCATGGCCGCCACCGCCGCCGCACCGACCCGTACTGCCGACCGGCTCGGCCGCCGCCTCGTCCAGCTCGCCGGCGGCCTCACCCTGTACGGGACGAGCATGGGCCTGATGCTGCGGGCCTCGCTGGGCGGCAACCCTTGGGACGTCTTCCACCAGGGCCTCTCCCGCCACCTCGGGATGAGCGTGGGCGTCTGGGTGACCGTGGTCGGCGCCCTGGTGCTGCTGCTGTGGATCCCGCTGCGCCAGCGGCCCGGTGTCGGGACGGTCGGCAACGTGCTGGTGCTCGGCGCCGCCATGGACGTCACCATGCGGCTGGTCGACGCCCCGCACCCGCTGCCCGCCCGGATCGCGCTGCTGGTTTGCGGCATCGTCCTCAACGGCCTGGCCACCGGCCTCTACATCGGCGCCCGCCTCGGCCCCGGCCCGCGCGACGGCCTGATGACCGGCCTGCACCGGCGCACCGGCCGCTCGCTGCGGCTGATCCGCACCGGCATCGAGCTGACCGTGCTCGCCGCCGGCATCCTGCTCGGCGGCACCTTCGGCGTCGGCACGATCGCGTACGCCCTGGCCATCGGCCCGCTCGCACAGTTCTTCCTGCGCTGGTGCACCGTCCCCGAACGGAACTGAGGACGGCCGCTCGCCCGCCCGCCCCGCGGCCCGGCCCGCCGGTGTCCGGCGAACCGTCCCAAGCCGCCCGGAAGGGATGAACTTGGCGCCCCGGTGCCCGGGCTCGTCGCGCACCGACGGTGGAACCTCGTAAGGTCGTCTCCGTGTTGGACGAGATGCGGATACGGGATCTTGGCGTCATCGACGACGCCGTGGTCGAGCTGGCGCCCGGTTTCACCGCGGTGACCGGCGAGACCGGCGCGGGCAAGACCATGGTGGTGACCAGCCTCGGACTCCTGCTCGGCGGCCGGGCGGACCCGGCGCTGGTGCGCAACGGCTCCGAACGGGCCGTCGTCGAGGGGCGGCTCAGCCTGCCCGCCGGCTCCCCGGTGGTCGCCCGCGCCCAGGAGGCCGGCGCCGAGCTGGACGACGGCGAGCTGCTGATCAGCCGCACCGTCTCCGCCGAGGGCCGCTCACGGGCCCACGTCGGCGGCCGGTCCGTCCCGGTCGGCCTGCTCGCGGAGCTCGGCGAGGACCTGATCGCCGTGCACGGCCAGACCGACCAGCAGCGGCTGCTGCGCCCCTCCCGGCAGCGCGGCGCGCTCGACCGCTACGCGGGCGAGGCGGTCGCCGAGCCGCTGGCCCGCTACCGCGAGGTGTACCGGCGGCTGCGCGAGGTCTCCGCGACGCTGGAGGAGCTGACCACCCGGGCCAGGGAGCGCGCCCAGGAGGCCGACCTGCTCCGGTTCGGGCTGGACGAGGTCGCCGCCGCCGAGCCGGTCGCGGGCGAGGACACCGAGCTCGCCGCCGAGTCCGAGCGGCTCGGCCACGCCGATGCGCTCTCCTCCGCGGCGACCCTGGCGCACGCCGCGCTGGCCGGCGACCCGGCGGACCCGGACTCGGTCGACGCCGGCACCCTGGTCGCCCAGGCCCGGCGGGCCCTGGACGCCGTCCGCCAGCACGACGAGCGGCTCGCCGCCCTCGCCGACCGGCTGGACGAGGTCGGCTACCTGCTGGCCGACGTCGCCGGCGACCTCGCCGGGTACGCGGACGACCTGGACGCCGACCCCGTGCGGCTGGCCGCCGTCGAGGAGCGCCGGGCCGTGCTCGCGCAGCTGCTGCGCAAGTACGCCGGCGCCGAGGGCACCCTGGCCGAGGTCCTGGAGTGGTCGGAGGCCGGCGCGCTGCGGCTCGCCGAACTCGACGGCGACGACGAGCGGATCGACGAACTCGGCGCGCAGGAGAACGAGTTGCGGGCCGAGCTGGCCCGGCTCGCGGCCGAGGTGTCGGCGGCCCGGCACGCCGCCGCCGACCGGTTCGCCGCAGCCGTCTCCGCCGAGCTCGCCGAGCTCGCCATGCCGCACGCCCGGGTGAGCTTCGCGATCACCCTGGTCGACGACCTGTCCGGCATCGAGATCGACGGCCGCACGGTCTCCTACGGCCCGCACGGCGTGGACGAGGTCGAGGTGCTGCTCGCCCCGCACCCGGGCGCCCAGCCGCGGCCGATCGCCAAGGGCGCCTCCGGCGGTGAGCTGTCCCGGGTGATGCTCGCCGTCGAGGTGGTGTTCGCCGGTGCCGACCCGGTGCCGACCTACCTGTTCGACGAGGTGGACGCCGGCGTGGGGGGGGGGGGGGGCGGGGGTATGGGGAGGCGGGGGGGGCCAAAAGACACCCCCCCCCAACA
>NZ_JBHWBW010000577.1:0-503 GCF_042735675.1 Kitasatospora sp. NPDC059571 | reverse complement strand
GGCCGGGTTGTGGCTGGCGTGGGTGTGTGTGTTGGCGGGGGCGACCCGGGGGCGCACCTCGCGGTTCTCGGGGGTGGCCCGGGGGGTGGGCGGCAAGGCCGCCGTGGAGATCGGCCGACGGCTGGCCAAACTCGCCGAGTCCGCCCAGGTCGTGGTGGTCACCCACCTCCCGCAGGTGGCGGCGTTCGCCGACCGCCACCTGGTGGTCGAGAAGACCAACGACGGGGTGGTGACCCGCAGCGGGGTGAAGGCGCTGACCGACGAGGAGCGGGTCCGCGAGCTCTCTCGGATGCTCGCCGGCCTGGAGGACTCCGAGCTCGGCCGGGCGCACGCCGAGGAACTGCTGGCCGCCGCCCGCGCACCGCGCGGGCGCTGACGGCGGGCCACCGCGTGCCGCCGGCCCCCCCCCCCCGCCGGGGCGGGGCGGGCGGGGCGCCCCCCCCCGGCGGGGCCCGCCGGGCACAAGACGCCGGGGCCGGGCGCGGGGGGGGGGGGCCAGAGGG
>NZ_JBHWBW010000576.1:0-4434 GCF_042735675.1 Kitasatospora sp. NPDC059571 | reverse complement strand
TGTCTCGCGGTGCGGGCCCGCCCCCCCCCCCCCGGGGGGGGCCGGCGCCCCGGGGGGGCGGGGGCGGGCGCCGCGCCCCCCCCCCTGCCGGTTGGAACGGGACTGCTAGCGGCGGTACGGGAAGCCGTACGAGGCGACGTAGCCGGGGGCCGGGGTGCCGACTCCGGTGACGTCGTCGTAGCCGCGGACGGCGCTGAGCGAGCTGTCCTTGCCGAGGCTGCGGACGGACGTCTGGGTGCCGTCGGCGGCGTCGGTGCCGTTCGCGTAGTCGACCCGGGCCACGGCGAGGGTGTGGCCGGCGCCCAGCGGCCGGTCCGTCACGTCGTGCAGGAGCCGGGTGTTGTAGCGGGCGTAGATCGACGGGTTGGCGAAGCCGATCGGGGCGTGGCGGGCCTGCTGGGCGAGGGCCTGGATGCCGGCGATGACCGGCGAGGCCAGCGAGGTGCCGCCGATGCGGTACTCGTCGTAGCTGACCGATCCGTCCGGCCAGGACTGCGTCTGGCCCACCAGGAAGCCGGTGTTGGGGTCGGCGACGGCCGCGATGTCCGGCACGGTGCGCATCCGGGTGGGGCCGTTGGCCTTGGCGAGCGCGTCCGGAACGACACCGTGCTGGTAGAAGGGCTGCTTGACGGTCGCGCTGGTGCCGCCGCCGGCGCCGCCGGTGAACAGGCCGGGGAAGTCGGTCCAGCTGGTGCCGTCCGCCGAGAGCAGGGCCTTGCGGGTGCCCCAGCCGGTCTCGAACTGGTAGGTGTCGCCCCGCCCGACGGCCAGCGAGGTACCGCCGACCGCGGTCACCCAGGCCGAGTTGGTGGGGCTGTCGACCTGCTTCTTGCCGGTGTTGGCGAGCTCGTCGCCGTCGTCGCCGGAGGAGAAGTAGAAGCCGATGCCCTCGATGGCGCCCAGCTTGAAGGTCTGGTCGTAGGCCGCCGCCGAGTCCGGGGTCTCGTTGCTCTCGATGTCGCCCCACGAGTTGGAGACGATGTCGGCCAGGCGGTGGTCGACGATCTTGTTGAGGGCGTCGAGCAGGTCGGCGTCGTTGCAGGACGCGGCGCCCACGTAGACGATGTCCGCCTCCGGGGCGAGGGCGTGCACCGCCTCGACGTCGAGGGACTCCTCGCCGTACCAACCGGAGCCGCCGCAGTCCTCGACGCTGTTGTAGGACGCGGGGAGGACCTCGGTGTACTGGCCCTTGCGGTACGCGCGGTCGCCGTTGCGCTTGGCGTAGGTGCTCGCGTCGGCGGCCATCGTCGGGGACGCGAACGCGTCGGTGATCGCGACGGTCACGCCCTTGCCGGTGAACCCCTCCGCGCCGTACGCGGCGCGCAGCTGGCGGCCGGTGTAGCCGTGCACGGCGTACGGGACCTTGGCGCCGTCGACGGCGGGCAGCGACGTGGCGGTGTTGGAACCGTAGTACGTCGAGTACGGGCCGGCGTTGCGGAAGCCGTCGCCGGGGCCGGGCAGGGTGTCCTGCGGCTTCGCCCGGTGCGGCGCGCCGTCCAGGCCGGTCACGGTGAGGACCATGCCGGCCACCGCCGCGGGGGCGGAGGCGGCGCGGTCGGGTGCCCGGTACGTCCGGCCGTCCTTGCGGTAGTCGTGCAGCGAGGTCGAGAACGCCTTCTGCACGGCCGCCGCGTCGCCCGCCACCGCGATGTAGTGCGCGGTCGTGCCGGTCACCTGCAGGCCGGACGCCCGCAGCCAGCCGGTGACCGCCGCGATCTGCTCCTGCGTCGCGCCGAAGCGGTCCTGCGCCTGCTGCGGCGTCAGGTACTTCCCGTACTGCGGCGACTGCGGGTCGGACACCGCCTCGGCGTACGCCGTCAGGCCGTTCGCGTCGCGTCCGGCCAGGTACACCCGCGCCTCGACCCGCGCGGACGCGGCCGTGGCCCCCTGGTCGGCGGCCGCCGCCGTCCATGCGGGCTTCGTCCCCTCCAGGGCGACCCGGCCGGGACCGGTGTCCGCCTGGGCGGACGGAATGCCGAGGGTCAACGCTCCGGCGATCAGCGACATCGCCGCCACCGCACTCCGTCCGGCACTCCGCCGGGCGAAACCTGCTGTCATGGAACCCCCACCTGAGAATCGTCGGCGCCGGGTGGGCGCCGCACCGAGGGCACCTCACACGCCCTCGCGCGGGTAGCGCGGATGCGTGTGCCGCCCACCACATCGCTCTTGTCAGGCTCGGATCATAGGGGAGCTTCCGCCCCACGGAACCCTTTTGCGCATGTTGATCACATCGGCATCCCACGGCGGACGGTGACGGCACGCCAGGACACGGCCGGCTGCCTCTCCGGGCCGATGCCCTCCCCCGGCACCCTTCGCGTACCCTCGTCCCGTGTCAGCCCCACCCCTGCGCCGCGTCGCCGTCCTCGTGCTCGAAGGTGCGAAGCCGCTCGATGTCGGCATCCCCGCCCAGGTGTTCTCGACCCGGGCGAGCATGCCGTACGAGGTCCGGGTGTGCGGCGCGGCACCCGGTCTCGTGACGGGTGGCGACGGCCTCTCCTACCACGTCGCCACCGGCCTCGACGCGCTCGCCTGGGCCGACCTCGTCTTCCTTCCGGGCTACCGCTTCCCCGATCGCGAGGACCCGCCGCAGGCCGTCATCGACGCACTGATCGCGGCCCACGGCCGGGGCGCCCGGCTCGCCGCCATCTCCACCGGCGCCTTCGCGCTCGCGGCCACCGGCCTGCTCGACGGCCGGCGCGCCACCACGCACTGGCACTACACGCGGGCCCTCGCGGCGAAGCACCCGCGCATCCTGGTCGACGAGAACGTGCTCTTCGTCGACGAGGGCAGCGTGCTGACCTCGGCCGGCGCCGCGTCCGGCATCGACCTGTGCCTGCACATCCTGCGCGGCGACCTCGGGGTGGCCGCGTCGAACCACGCGGCCCGGCGGCTGGTCGCGGCCCCTTACCGCAGCGGCGGCCAGGCGCAGTACGTGCCGCGCAGCGTGCCCGAGCCGCTCGGCGAGCGGTTCGCCGCCACCCGCGAGTGGGCGCTGCACCGCCTCGACGGGCCCCTCACCCTGGAGGTGCTCGCCCGGCATGCGGCGGTGTCGCCGCGCACGTTCTCGCGGCGCTTCGTCGAGGACGCCGGCAGCACACCGATGCAGTGGGTGATGGGGGCCCGCATCGACCTGGCGCGGGAGCTGCTGGAGCGGTCGGAGCGGAGCGTCGAGCAGATCGCCACCGACGTCGGTCTCGGCACCGGGACGAACCTGCGGCTGCACTTCCAGCGGATCCTCGGTACCACGCCGAGCGAGTACCGGCGCACCTTCGCCCGGGGCGAGTAGGGCGCAGCCGCCCCGGCCCGAGCCCGTGGCGCGATCCTTTCGAACCGTGGCGCTCACGCCGCTGCTGCCGCCGGCCGCCGCGTGCGAGCCTCGTGGTGAACCGGAGAAAGGGACACCACTCATGACCCGCATTGCCGTCAACGGATTCGGCCGCATCGGACGCAACGTGCTGCGCGCACTGCTGGAGCGCGGCAGCGACCTGGAGGTCGTCGCCGTCAACGACCTCACGGAGCCCGCCGCCCTGGCCCGGCTGCTCGCCTACGACACGACGGCCGGCCGACTGGGCCGGCCGGTCACCGTGGACGGGGACACCCTCGTCGTCGACGGCCGCCGGATCCGGGTGCTGGCCGAGCGCGAGCCGGCGAAGCTCCCCTGGGCCGAGCTCGAGGTCGACATCGTGCTCGAGGCGACCGGCCGCTTCACGTCGGCCACCGATGCCCGGGCCCACCTCGACGCGGGCGCGAAGAAGGTGCTCGTCGGTGCGCCGTCGGACGGCGCGGACGTCACGCTCGCGTTCGGTGTCAACACCGACGCCTACGACCCGGCCGTGCACACGATCATCTCCAACGCCTCGTGCACCACGAACGCGCTCGCGCCGCTGGCCGCGGTGCTCGACGACCTCGCCGGCATCGAGCACGGGTTCATGACGACGGTGCACGCCTACACGCAGGAGCAGAACCTGCAGGACGGCCCGCACCGCGATCCCCGCCGGGCCCGCGCCGCCGGCGTCAACATCGTCCCGACCACGACGGGCGCCGCCAAGGCGATCGGCCTGGTCCTGCCGAACCTCAGCGGGAAGCTCTCCGGCGACTCGATCCGGGTGCCGGTCCCGGTCGGCTCGATCGTCGAGCTGAACACCACCGTCGCCCGCGACGTGACCCGCGAGGACGTGCTGGCGGCGTACCGCACCGCGGCGGAGGGACCGCTCGCCGGCATCCTGGAGTACTCGGAGGACCCGCTGGTGTCGTCCGACATCACCGGAAACCCGGCCTCGTCGATCTTCGACTCGGCGCTGACCCGGGTCGACGGCCGCCACATCAAGGTGGTCGCCTGGTACGACAACGAGTGGGGCTTCTCCAACCGGGTGATCGACACCCTGGAGCTCCTCGCTGCCGGCTGACCGTTCGCCGGCCCGGACGGGCCGGAAG
>NZ_JBHWBW010000575.1:0-4478 GCF_042735675.1 Kitasatospora sp. NPDC059571 | reverse complement strand
GCCCGGGGGTGCCGGCCGCGGTGCGTGCGGTCAGCGGGCGCTGGCCTCGTGGACGAAGGCGACCAGGCGGGTCAGCGCGTCCGGGTCCATCGTCGGCATGACGCCGTGGCCGAGGTTGAAGATGTGGTGGCTGCCGCCGAGCGCCTGGGCGGCGTGCAGCACCTCGCGGGCCTTGGTCTCCACGACCCTGGTGGGGGCGTAGAGCACGGCCGGGTCGAGGTTGCCCTGCAGGCCCTTGCCCGGGCCGACCCGGTCGGCGGCGACGTTCAGCGGCACCCGCCAGTCGACGCCGACGATGTCCGCGCCGGCCTGGCCCATCAGGCCGAGCAGCTCGCCGGTGTTGACGCCGAAGTGGATCCGCGGCACGCCGTAGCCGGCCACGGCGTCGAACACCTTGGTGCTGGCGGGCAGCACCGAGCGGCGGTACTCGTCCGGGGCGAGCGCACCGGCCCAGGAGTCGAAGAGCTGCACCGCCGAGGCGCCGGCCTCGATCTGGACCTGCAGGAAGGCGGCGCTGATCACGGCCAGCCGGTCGACCAGTTCGGCCCACAGCTCGGGCGCGCCGTACATCATGGCCTTGGTGTTCTCGTACGACTTCGACGGGCCGCCCTCGACCAGGTAGCTGGCCAGCGTGAAGGGCGCGCCGGCGAAGCCGATCAGCGGGGTGGCGCCGAGCTCCTCGACCAGCAGGCCGACCGCCTCGGTGATGTAGGGGACGTCGTCCGGCTCCAGCGGGCGCAGCCGCTGCAGGTCGGCGGCGGTGCGGACGGGGTCGGCGATCACCGGGCCGACGCCGGGCTTGATGTCGACGTCGATGCCGACCGCCCGGAGCGGCACCACGATGTCGCTGAAGAAGATCGCGGCGTCCACCTTGTGCCGGCGCACCGGCTGGAGGGTGATCTCCTTGACGAGCTCGGGCCGCATGCACGACTCGAGCATCGGAACGCCCTCGCGCACCTTGTTGTACTCCGGCAGCGAGCGGCCGGCCTGGCGCATGAACCAGACCGGGGTGTGCGGCACCGGCTCGTTGCGGGCGGCGCGCAGGAACACGGAGTCGTACGCGGCGCCGCGGCGCGCGGTGGGCTGCTGACCGGTCTGGGCTGCGGGGGTCGCCGCGGGTGTCTCACTCACGGGTCAAATCTTCGCACGCGCGGTGCCGCCGGCCGCCCCCGGCGGTTCGTAGGTTCGTCCGGAATGCGAGGTGAACGGCCCCACGGCACGCCGCACCGGCGAAAGTTGCTCGGATTGCGGGCCCGGGCGACCTAGGCTTCCCCTCATGGCAGCGGTCGGCGGGCACCCCGCACAAGGTGGCGGAACGGACAGGGAGGCGGCGCCGATCGAGTTCCGCCGCGCGGTCGAGGCGTTGGCCGGGGCCCGGCTCCGCCCCGAGGTGCTGCTGTCCCCCGCGCCGGCGCCGCGCCGGCTGGCCCCGTTCGCGTGGGCGGTGACCGCGACGGTCGAGGTCGACGGCGACGAGCTGGCCGACGGCCGGCTGGTGCTGCTGCACGACCCGGCCGGGCAGGAGGCCTGGAACGGCGACTTCCGGCTGGTGACCATGACCCGGGCCGAACTGGAGCCCGAGATGGCCGGCGACCCGATGCTGGGCGAGGTCGGCTGGGCGTGGCTGATGGACGCGCTGCAGGCCAACGGCGCCGGCTACGCCGAACCCGGCGGCACGGTCACCCGCTGCGCCTCGCAGTACTTCGGCGCGCTGGCCGAGCGGCCCACCTCGACCGAGATCGAGGTACGGGCGTCGTGGACGCCGGCGGACGGCCGGTTCGAGCGGCACATCGCGGCCTGGGGCGACCTGCTCTGCGTCTGCGCGGGACTGCCGCCGGTCGGCGCCGCCGCGCTGCCGGTCTCCGACGGCCCGTCACTGGGCGGGGTGGTGCCGATGCCGGCCCGGCGCAGGCCCCGCCCGCACTGACCCCGTCCCGCACCCGCCCCGCGCCTTCCCGCCCCTGCCCCCTTCTCCGCCCGCTCTCCCGCCTGCCCCCGGCGTGCCCCCGTCACCTGCGGGGGACGCGCCCCCTGCGGCGCGCCGGAGCCACCCTCAGGGCTGACGGAGTGTGACTTCGGTCGCGCTCTGTGTCAATTATCCGTCTGAAATTGATCATCTTGCACCGATCTTGATCGAATCCGTGCGATTTCGGGGCATGTCGTATCAGTCATCTGCGCGATTTGTCCGTATTGTTACTCACTAGATCGTGATCATTCGCTAAAGCCGGGCATGGATGATGCCGAAGGTGTCAGTGACCCTTTCCGAACGCGGAACACTCCGACCGCCCCCATCGGGGTTCCGTCCGCCACTCCCCACAAGGAGGCCTGGTGTCGGTCCTTCTCGAGCACCCCGCAAACGTGGTCGCCTACCGTCCGACGAAGCCCACCGCCATGGTGGTCATCGCGGACCCGCGCGTCCGAAACACCGTCACCCGGCACCTGTGGGCCCTGGGTGTGCGTGACGTGATCGAGGTCTCCTCGATCGCCGAGGCGCGCCCCCGGGTCGCCACCCCGCGCGACATCTGCATCGCCGACGTGCACCTGCCGGACGGATCCGGGCTGACCATCCTGGCCGAGACCCGCGCCGCGGGCTGGCCCAACGGCCTGGCGCTCTCCGCCGCCGACGACATCGGCGCGGTCCGCTCCGCGCTGGCCGGCGGCGTCAAGGGCTACGTGGTCACCGGTACCCGGACCAACCTGGCCATGCCGGGCCGTCCCGGCATGCCGCTCGGCGCGGCCCACCTGGCCGGCCGGATGCGCCGTCCCGGCATGCCGGGCATGCCCGGCGCGGTCGGTGCCGCCGCGGCGGCCCCCGGCGCTCCCGGCGCCCCCGGTGCGCAGCCCACCGCGTACCGCGAGCTGTCGGGCCGGGAGGTCGAGGTGTTGCGGCTGGTGGCGGAGGGCCAGTCCAACAAGGCGATCGGCGTGGCGATGGGCCTGTCCGCACTGACCGTCAAGAGCCACCTGGCCCGGATCGCCCGCAAGCTGGGCACCGGGGATCGGGCGGGCATGGTCGCCGTCGCGCTGCGCACGGGGATCATCCACTGACCGCGCGCCGGCGCGGAGCAGTACCGGCGGCCCGGAGGAACGTTCCTCCGGCCCGCCGTTCCGCGGCGGACCCCTCCCACCCGGCCCCGAGCGGACGGCGACGTCCGGGCGAAGCCGGTCTGACCAGTCCGACAACACTCCCGGCCGCGGACAGCGTCGTACCCTTGGGGGGTGACCGACGCCGTAGCAGCCATCCCAGAAGAGACAGCCCCGGTCCCGCTCCTCGAACCGCGGGAGGGGCTGCCACCCGTCGTGGCCGACGAGGAGGCGCTCGCAGCCACGGTCGCCGCCTTCGCGGCAGGCAGTGGGCCGGTCGCCGTCGACGCCGAGCGGGCCTCCGGCTACCGCTACGGCCAGCGGGCCTACCTGATCCAGCTGCGCCGCGCCGGCGCGGGCACCGCACTGGTGGACCCGATCGCCTGCCCGGACCTGCGGGCCCTGAACGAGGCGATCGCCGACACCGAGTGGGTGGTGCACGCCGCGACCCAGGACCTCCCCTGCCTGGCCGAGGTCGGCCTGCGGCCGGGGCGCCTGTTCGACACCGAGCTGGCCGGCCGGCTGGCGGGCTTCCCGCGGGTCGGCCTCGGGCCGATGACCGAGAGCGTGCTCGGCCTGTCGCTGGCCAAGGAGCACTCCGCGGTCGACTGGTCGACCCGCCCGCTGCCCGAGCCGTGGCTGCGCTACGCCGCGCTGGACGTCGAGGTGCTGGTCGACCTGCGCGACGCGCTGGAGCAGGAGCTCACCCGGCAGGGCAAGCTCGACTGGGCGCTGGAGGAGTTCGCCGCGCTGGCCGCGGCCCCGCTGCCCGCCCCGCGGGTCGACCCGTGGCGGCGGACCTCCCAGCTGCACAAGGTGCGCCGGCGGCGGCAGCTCGCCGCGGTGCGCGAGCTCTGGCAGACCCGCGACCGGATCGCCCGCGAGCGGGACGTGTCCCCCGGCCGGGTGCTCCCGGACGCCGCGATCGTGAACGCCGCACTCGCGATGCCGCTGAACGCCCCGGCGCTGGTCGCCGTCGCCGGGTTCGGCCCGCGGGTGAACCGCCGCCAGCTCGACCAGTGGCTCGCCGCCCTGCAGCGGGCCCGCGAGGTCCCCGAGGCGCAACTGCCGCCGGCGGCCGCCCCGCACGACGGCCCGCCGCCGCCGCGCGCCTGGGCGGACAAGGACCCGGCCGCCGCCGCCCGGCTGACCGCGGCCCGGGCCGCGGTCACGGCGCTCGCCGAGGAGCACCACCTGCCGGCCGAGAACCTGATCACGCCGGACCTCGTCCGCCGGGTCTCCTGGGAGCCGCCGGCGGTCGCCGACGCCGACGGGATCGGCCGGGCGCTGCGAAGACTCGGCGCCCGCCCGTGGCAGTCCGCCCTGGTGGCGCCCGTGGTGGCGGCCGCCTTCGCGGAGGCGGCCGAGGCGTAGGCCGAGCACCCGGCAGGCTG
>NZ_JBHWBW010000574.1:0-4485 GCF_042735675.1 Kitasatospora sp. NPDC059571 | reverse complement strand
GATCTGGGGTGGCGAGAGCGGGCCACACCTAAAACCCCCCCCGGGGGCGATTAACCCCCACGTAACCCCCGGCGCGCCCCCGCGCCCCCCCCCCCCCCCGGCCGGGGGGCGGTCCTTCGCCCTCGCCCGCCCGTGCCGGCCCGTGGACCCACTGCGCCGCCTCGGATCCGACATCCCCCGACCCGGACCCGGCGCCGGCCGGGGACCTCGCGATCCGCAGCCGTCGCCGCCTTCGTCCGAGCCGCCCACGCCGTCGTCGCCCGATGCCCCGCGTCCACCTTCGTCGTCGACGTCCTCGGGTGACGGATGCCCGGCGATGACCGGGCCCGCGGGTCAGTCGATGCCTTCGATGATGCGGAAGTCGCGCTCGAAGCCGTCGGGGAGGGCCACCAGCGCCTTCTGGTACGCCTCGCTCTCGTATGCCGCGACCGCCTGTTCAAAGCTGTCGAACTCGATCAGAACGACGCGCTGCGCGATTCCGGCCTCGTGGGCGACGACTCGACCGCCGCGGGACAGGACGCGCCCGCCCGCGGCCCGGACGGCCGGACCCGCCAGCTCGTTGTAGGCAGTCAGCCTCTCGGGGTCGGAAATGGCGGGGTAGACACTGACCCAGTAGCCCTAAGCCATGGAAACCTCCTGTGTTCGGCCGGACACGCCCGACTGTGAATTGACACTCGGTTCGATCGATCCCGGCGGCGCAGCAGCGGGTGGCGGACCCGAACCGGGCCCGACGGAAGATGCATAAGGCATTCATATAAATATTGTATGCTTCGCGCATGACCCGTCAAGACGCCACGCGTGGCGCTTCCGCTGCGATCGGGTCGGCCCTCTACGGGCTGGCCACCAGGGCTGTGCGACGCCTTCCGCGCGACATGAGCATCACGTCCGCCTCCACCCTGGCCACCCTGCACAGGTCGGGCCCGCGACGGATCACCGATCTGGCCGCGATCGAGGGCGTCACCCAGCCCGCGATGACCGCCCTGGTCCGGGTGATGGAGGGGTCCGGACTGGTCGAGAGGAGGGGCGACGCCTCCGACAAGCGGGTCACGCTGGTGTGTCTGACCGAGGCCGGCGCGTCGTACGTGCAGGCGCGGCGCCGGGCGGGCGTCGATGCGTTCGCGCGGCTGATCGACGAACTCGCCGACGACGAGGTCGAGGCCCTGGTGGCGGCGCTTCCGGCGCTGGCGCACCTGGCGGAGCTCGAAAGCCGGGACCGAGAAGGGCCGAAGCGGTGACGGGGCGCACCCAGGAGCGCTCCGAGGCGCCGCTGCTGGTCCCCGCCCTCGTCTTCATCGCCCTGGTCGTGGCGGTGGTCGCCAGCCTCGGGACGCCGCTGATCACCAGTGTGGCGACCACGTTCCACGTCTCGCTCGACAGCGCGCAGTGGACGCTGACCGTCGCGCTGCTGAGCGGCGCCGTCGCCACGCCCGTCCTGGGCCGGCTCGGAGCCGGCCCGCACCGACGGGCCGCGATCCTCGCCACGCTGGCCGTCGTCGTCGCCGGCAGTGCGCTCACCGTGCTGCCGCTGCCGTTCGCGTGGCTGCTCATCGGCAGGGCGGCCCAGGGCGTCGGGCTCGCTCTGACGGCGCTGATGATGGGCGTGGCCCGGGACCACCTTCCCGAGGAGCGCAGCACGGCGACGATCGCCCTGGTCTCGGTGGTCTCGATCATCGGCGCCGGCGTCGGCTACCCGCTCACCGCACTGCTCGCCGAGATCGGCGGCGTGCGGGCCGCCTACGGATTCGGTCTGTTCGTCACCGCTGTCGCCTTCCTGACCGCGTGGCGCTCCATGCCCGCGGCTCCCGAGGGCCGCTCCGCGCGCGTGAACGCGGCGGGCGCGCTCGTCCTCGCCGGCGGGCTCTTCCTCGTCCTGTTCCTGGCCGGCCGGCCGAGCCTGTGGAGCCGTCACCTCGCCGGGGCGGTGATCCTCGCCGTCGTCGCCGTGCTCCTGCTGTGCGTCTGGACCGCCTCCGAGCTGCGCAGCAAGACGCCCCTGATCGATGTCCGGGCCGTACGGCACCCGGCGGTCGCCGGAGCGAACATCGCCATGTTCGTCGGCGGGAGCGGCATGTACCTCCTGCTCACGCTCATCACGCGGTACGCGCAGACGCCGCCCGGCGCCGGCTACGGCTTCGGGCTGACCACCTTCGTCGCCGGGCTGGTCCTCGTCCCGTTCTCGGTGCTGGGGTTCGTCGCCGGCCGACTCACGCCCCGGGTTCGGACGCTGATCGACGCACCCTTTCTCCTGGCCGGCAGCGCCGTCGTCGTCGGCGGCGGGTTCGTCCTGTTCGCCGCGGCCGGTCGAACCTGGCCGAACTGCTCGTCGCGATGGGTGTGCTGGGCTTCGGCGTCGGCGGCTTCTCGGCCGCGATGCCCGGAGTCATCCTGGCCGTCACACCCAAGAGCGAGACGTCGAGCGCGATGAGCTTCAACTATGTCGTCCGCAGCGTCGGGTACTCCCTGGGCAGCGCGATGGGCGGCCTGGTCCTGGCCACCGGCACGGACGCCGGCCACCTCTTCCCGAACGACCACGCCTACACGACCGCGGCGCTGGTCGGCATCGCCGCGATGGCGGTCACCGCCCTGACGGCCGCCGCTCTCGCCCGTCACCGCCCGCCGGAGACCAACCCCGCCGCGGCCGCGGCCGGCGTGCCCAGCCGGCGCCCGTCGAGCCGATGACCGGCCCGCCGGAAGGGCGGCGGCCCCGCAGGCCCCGTCCCGGTGAGCGGGTGCGTTGACGCCGGGCACGGCCGCCGCACCGAGCCGCCGGCACGACGCCAACGGCCGTTCACCCTCCGGCCGTGTGCGTTCCCTACGCTCGGGCC
Organism: Kitasatospora sp. NPDC059571; assembly: GCF_042735675.1. Taxonomy (NCBI): domain Bacteria; kingdom Bacillati; phylum Actinomycetota; class Actinomycetes; order Kitasatosporales; family Streptomycetaceae; genus Kitasatospora; species Kitasatospora sp. NPDC059571. Next base: position 1,660 of record NZ_JBHWBW010000574.1, on the reverse strand, counting down.
ACTACCGGTGGCGACCAGTCACTCTCGGTGACCCGTGGTCGGCGCCCGCCGGGCGCGTCCGCCCCTGAGCGAAAGGCCGTCCGATGGCCCCGCGCCTGTCCGTCGTCGTTCCGATCCACAACGTCGAGCGCTACCTCAAGGAGTGCCTGGACTCGATCGCGGCCCAGACCTTCGGGGACTTCGAGTGCGTCATGGTCGACGACGGCTCGACCGACGGCGGCCCGGTCATCGCCGAGGCGTACGCCGCCGCGGACCCGCGCTTCCGGCTGGTCCGGCAGGAGAACAAGGGCCTCGGGGCCGCCCGCAACACCGGCTGGCGCCACCTCACTCCCGGCAGCGAGTTCCTGGCCTTCGTCGACAGCGACGACACCCTCCCGCCGCACGCGTACCAGTTGATGATCCGTACGCTGGACGAGACCGGGTCCGACTTCGCCACCGGCAACGCGATGCGCCTGCGCACCGGCGGCCTCACCCCCTCGCACGCCCACCGCCGCCCGTTCCGCGAGACCCGGCTGCGCACGCACGTCAGCGAACTGCCCGCCCTGGTCACCGACCGCACCGCCTGGAACAAGGTCTACCGGCGCTCGTTCTTCGACGTCGCGGGCATCCTCTACCCCGAGGGCATCCTGTACGAGGACGCCCCGGTCAGCGTGCCCCACCACTTCCTCGCCGAGCGGGTGGACGTGCTCTCCGAGCCGATCTACCACTGGCGGGTCCGCGAGGACGGCGACCTGTCGATCACCCAGAGGAAGACCGACCCGCGCGGCCTGGTCGACCGGGTCCGCTCGATGGAACTGGTCCGGGAGTGGCTGATCGCCCGCCCCGAGCCCGCGTTCGCCGAGCACCTGCACACCTACGACCGGAACTGCCTGGTCGAGGAGATCCCGATGTTCTTCTGGTCCGTCCCGGACGGCGACCGCGCCTACCGCGAGGCCTACCAACGGCACGTCAGCCGTCTCGTGCACGCCATCGGTCCCGAGCGGCTGGCCGGGCTGAGCAAGCAACTGTGGCTCAAGTACCGGCTCACGCTGGCCGATCGGATGCACCGCTTCGTGGCCGTCCAGCGTCTGCACGGCCTCGCGCGGCGCACCCGCCGGGCCGTCGCCCGGGGCTGACCCTCGCCCGGGTCGTGCACAGAGGGCGTTACAGCTTGACAGACTGCGTCATACTGTAACGTGCGCGACCCGGTACACCGTCGGAGCGGGCAGCGCCGCCAGGCCTCGCGGGCCCGCCGGGTCCCTCCTCCCGCACCTCGGAGCACGACATGCACCCCTTCCTCGACCACCCGGGGCCGCTGGCCTTCGCGCACCGGGGCGGTGACCTCGGGCACCCCGAGAACTCGCTCGCCGCGTTCGAGGCCGCCGTCGCCCTCGGGTACCGCTACCTGGAGACGGACGTGCACGCCACCCGCGACGGTGTGCTGGTGGCCTTCCACGACTCCCGCCTCGACCGGGTCACGGACGCCACCGGTGCCGTGGCCGAGCTGCCCTGGGACACCGTCGGGCGGGCCCGGATCGGCGGTACCGAGCCCGTGCCGCTGCTGGAGGACCTGCTCGGCGCGTTCCCCGCGGCCCGGTTCAACATCGACGTCAAGGCGGCGCCGGGGGGGGGGGGCCGGGGGGGCGGGGGGGGCGGCGGCCGCTGCAGCGGCCGGAGCGGC
>NZ_JBHWBW010000573.1:0-4506 GCF_042735675.1 Kitasatospora sp. NPDC059571 | reverse complement strand
GGCGGGCGGGTGCCCGCCCCGGACCGTACGGCGCGGTCAGCCGCGGACGCGCTTGAGGAGGTCCCGGACGGCCGCGTCGAAGGTCTCCGGGGCCTCCAGCGAGCTCAGGTGGCCGACCGCCGGGATGACGGTGAGTTCGGCGTCCGGGAGCGCGTCGGCCATCATCCGCGCCTCGGCGAACGGCGTGAGGGTGTCCGCCTCGCCGACGATCACCGCGGCCGGCACCCGGACGCCGGCCAGCACCTCCAGCGAGTCCCCGCGGGCGGCCATCGCGCGCTGCGCCCAGGCGACCGCGCGCGGCGGCGCCTCGGCGATCATGGCGCGCACCCGGTCGGCGAGCTCCGGGTCGGTGGCCGGGCCGAGCAGCCCGTCCTCGATCCGCTCGTCCGCGAGGATCTGCACGCTCATCCGGGCCTCCACCGCGCGGGCGATCCGCTCGCGGTTGGCGCGGGCCGGGTCGGTGTCCGCGGTGGCCTTGGTGTCGGCCAGCAGCAGCCCGGCCAGCCGGTCCCCGTGCCGACGGGCGAAGGCCATCGCCGCGTAGCCGCCCATCGACAGGCCGCCGACCACCGCGCGCTGCAGCCCGGCCGAGTCCAGCAGCCGGGCCACGTCGTCGGCGACCAGGTCGAGCGAGGGCTCGTCGTCGCCGAGCGGCGCCGCACCGAACCCGCGCAGGTCCGGGGCGAGGACCCGGCAGGACTCCCCGGCCGCACCGGGCAGCCGCTCCAGCTGGGCGGCCCACATCCGGGCCGAGAGCGGGAAGGCGTGCAGCAGGACGAGCGGGATGCCGGTGCCGTGCTGGCGGACGGCCGGCGCGCTGGGGTTGGTCATGCAGCCACCGTATTGCGGCTCGCCGAGATGCCGCAGCCATCACACCCGATTGTCCCTTTTGTCATAGCCTGGCGATGATCGAGGGAGCGCGGATGATCGAGCTGCACGAGCTGACGAAGCATTACGGCGACACCCTGGCGGTCGACCGGCTGAGCTTCCGGGTCCCGCAGGGCCAGGTCACCGGCTTCCTCGGCCCCAACGGCGCGGGCAAGTCCACCACCATGCGCATGATCCTCGGCCTCGACCACCCCACCGCCGGCCGGGTCACCCTCGACGGCCGCCCGTACGACCGGATCGACGAGCCGCTGCGCTTCATCGGCGCGCTGCTGGAGGCCAAGGCGGTGCACCCCGGCCGCACCGCGTACGACCACCTGCTCTGGCTCGCCCAGTCCAACCGGCTGCCGCGCCGGCGGGTGGACGAGGTGCTGGAGGTGGTCGGCCTGACCCCGGTCGCCCGCAAGCGGGCCCGCGGCTTCTCGCTCGGCATGGGCCAGCGGCTCGGCATCGCCTCCGCCCTGCTCGGCGACCCGGAGATCCTGATGTTCGACGAGCCGGTCAACGGGCTCGACCCGGAGGGCATCCTGTGGATCCGGAACCTGATGAAGGGCCTGGCCGCCGACGGGCGGACGGTCTTCGTCTCCTCCCACCTGATGAGCGAGATGGCGCTGACCGCCGACCACCTGGTGGTGATCGGCCGCGGCCGGCTGCTCGCCGACCTGCCGATGGCCGACTTCATCCGGCAGAACTCCCGCTCCGCCGTCCGCCTGCGCACCCCGCAGCCCGAGCAGCTGCTGGCCGCCCTGGACGGTGCCGGGCTGCGTGCCGCGCCGGGGCCGGACGGCTCCTGGGAGGTCGAGGACGGCGACCTCGCCGCCCTCGGCGAGCTGGCCGCCGAGCACCGGATCACCCTGCACGAGCTCAGCCCGCAACAGGCTTCGCTGGAGGAGGCGTTCATGCAGATGACCGCGGACGCGGTGCAGTACCACGCCGGCGACGGGGGGCAGCGGCCCGACGCACCCGCCCCCTCCCCCGACGCGGCCCCCGCCTGGGGCGCCGACTGGCAGGCCCGCGGCGGCCGCAAGCAGGAGGAGCGCTGAGATGGCGGCCTTCCCGGCGATCCTGCAGTCCGAGTGGACGAAGGTCCGCAGCGTCCGCTCCACGGTCTGGACCCTGGCCCTGGTCTTCCTGGTGACGCTCGGCCTGGGCGCCCTGATCAGCACCCTGGCCAACAACAACTTCGCCGACTTCGCCCCGAAGAACGCACCGTTCGACGCCACCGGCACCGCCTTCTCCGGCATCATGCTCGGCGAGATCGCCATGGTGGTCTTCGGGGTGATGGCGATCGGCAACGAGTACAGCAGCGGCATGATCCGGGTCTCGCTGGCCGCCGTCCCCCAGCGGCCCACCCTGCTCGGCGGCAAGTTCACGGTGATCGGCGGCCTGGCCCTGGGGGTGTCGCTGCTGACCGCGTTCGTCACCTTCTTCGTCGGCCAGGGGCTGCTGGGCTCGCACAGCACCGGGATCGGCGACCCGCACGTGCTGCGGGCGGTCTTCGGGGCGGCCGCCTACCTGACGATGATCTGCCTCTTCTCGGCGGGCGTGACCGCGATGCTGCACAACCAGACCCTGGCGCTGGGCGTGCTGGTGCCGTTCTTCTTCCTGCTGTCGCCGATCCTCGGCGCCGTGCCCAAGGTCAAGAACGTCGCCCGGTACTTCCCCGACTACGCCGGCCAGCGCATGCTGCTGGTGTACGAGCAGTCCGGACAGCCGTACGGGCCGCTGCAGGGCTTCCTGATCTTCCTCGGCTGGACGCTGGCCGCACTGGCCGGCGGGGTGCTGGTGCTGCGCAAGCGCGACGCCTGAGCGCGCCGGGGGATCAGTACTTGGGGGCGCCGCGGCCGCGCAGGATGCCGGCCCCGCGGCGCTCCCGGGCACCCCAGCAGGCCCGGTGCCAGTGCCGGCGGTCGTCCACCCCGCCCCCGTGGTCGGGCCAGGCCACCACGTGGCCCACGCCCGGCGGGATCTCCTGGTCGCAGCCCGGGCAGCGGAAGTACCGGCCGGCCGACCCGGCCACCGTCTGGACGACCCACTCCTCGCCGCGGTAGCTCTCGGTGCGGCGCAGCGAGCCGCCGAAGGGGGCGGCGGGCGGAGCGTCCTCGCGCTCGGCGGCGCTGTTCACACGGTTGCGGCGGGGCGACACGTCAACTACCTCTCGGCCGGGCGCGGTTTCCCTCCCAGGGTACGGGGCCCCACCCGCCCCGGACCTCGATATCACGGTCCCGGGGGGTTGTCGGGTGTTTTTGCTGAGATCCACCCGATCTCCTGGGAAAATCGGGAAACGGCGTGCCGTTGGCACATGACATCGGCTACTCACGTGGTGACACGGCGGGGTTCGCAGTCCCTGCGGACCCCCGAGGAGGCACCGATGACCAAGACCACCGAGCGGCCCGGCACCGACGCACCGGCCACGCCGGCCCCCGTCCCCGGGGAGGCGTGCGACCGTCCCGCGGACACCGACCGGATCAGGGTGGGCGCGTTCCTGCTGTCCGCTCAGTTCCCCGGGCAGGGCCACGGCGAGGCGCTGGAGCGCACCGTGGACGCCGCGGTCGCCGCCGAGCGGGCCGGGCTGGACGCCGTCTGGCTGGCCGAGCACCACTTCGTCCCGTACGGCGTCTGCCCCGACGCCGCGACGCTGGCCGCGTTGCTGCTCGGACGGACCCGGCGGATCGGCGTCGGCACGGCGGTGAGCGTGCTGTCGACCGCCCACCCGGTGGCGCTCGGCGAGCGGGCCGCCCTGCTGCACCTGGTCTCCGACGGGCGGTTCACGCTGGGCGTGGGGCGCGGCGGGCCGTGGATCGACCTGGACGTCTTCGGCACCGGCCTGGAGGCCTTCGAGCACGGCTTCCCGGAGCGCCTCGACCTGCTGCTGGCCTGGCTGCGCGGCAGCCGGGTCGGCGCGGACGGGCCGCAGTTCCACTTCCCGGAGGTCGCCGTGGTGCCGCGGGCCGCCGAGCCGCCCCGCGCACCCGACCTGACCGAGTGGCTGGGCCTGGACGCGGGCGCACCGGACGCGCTGCGGCGCTTCCCGCGGCAGCGCCAGGAGGCGGCGCCGCGCCCGCCGGCCGGTCCGCCGGTGGTGGTCGCCTGCACCTCCCCCGGCGGGGTGCGCACGGCCGCCGAGCGCGGCCTGCCGATGCTGCTGGGCATGCACTCCGGCGACGAGGACAAGCAGCAGATGCTGGCCGCCTACCGGGACGCCTGGCGGGCCTGCGGACGCGGCGAGGAGCAGCTCGCCGCCGTCGAGCGCGAGCACGTGGCGGCGGGCGTCGTCCAGGTGGACGACCGGGCGCCGGCCGCCCGGGCCAGCCTGCTGCGGGCCATGCCGGGCTGGTTCGAGTACGGGCTCGGCGCGCACCGCACCGTGGACGGCCGGGAGCGCCGGATGCGCGACCCGCACGCGTACACCGAGCTCCTCTGCGACCTGCACGCGGTCGGCACCCCGGCGCAGTGCGCAGACCGGCTGCTGGCCACCGCGGAGAGCACCGGCATCCGCCGCTTCGCCCTGCTCGCCGAGGGCTCCGGCGACCGGGCGGCGACGCTGGAGAACATCGCCCGGCTCGGTTCGGAGGTGCTGCCCCGACTCGCCTGAGCGGCTCGGCCCGGCACCCGCAACGC
>NZ_JBHWBW010000572.1:0-4519 GCF_042735675.1 Kitasatospora sp. NPDC059571 | reverse complement strand
GCCCCCGCGGGGGTGCCCGGCCCTCGGCCGTCTCATGACACGGGTCAGGCGTCGCCGCCGGCCGCGCCCGGGTCCGCCGCCGCCACGTCCAGCAGCTGGTAGCGGTCGATCGCGTCCTTCAGCACGCTGCGCTCGATCTTGCCCTGCTTGGCGAGCTCGGTGAGCACGCCGAGGACGATCGACTGCGCGTCGATGTGGAAGAACCGGCGGGCCGCACCGCGGGTGTCGGCGAAGCCGAAGCCGTCGGCACCCAGCGACTGCCAGGTGCCCGGCACCCAGCGCGAGATCTGGTCCGGCACCGCGCGCATCCAGTCGGACACGGCGACGAACGGGCCCTCGGCGCCCTGGAGCTTCTGCGTCACGTACGGGACGCGCTGCGGCTCCTCCGGGTGGAGCAGGTTGTACTCCTCCGCCTCGATGGCGTCGCGGCGCAGCTCGTTCCACGAGGTCGCGGACCAGACGTCGGCCTTGACGTTCCACTCGGCGGCGAGGATGCGCTGGGCCTCCAGGGCCCACGGCACCGCCACGCCGGAGGCGAGGATCTGCGCGGGGATCGCGCCGGCCTCGCCGCCCTTGAGCCGGTAGATGCCCTTGAGGATGCCCTCGCTGTCCACGCCCTCCGGCTCGGCCGGCATCTTGATCGGCTCGTTGTAGACGGTGAGGTAGTAGAAGACGTCCTCACCGGTCGGGTGCTCGGCACTGCTGCCGTACATCCGGCGCAGACCGTCCTGCACGATGTGCGCGATCTCGTAGCCGTACGCGGGGTCGTACGCGACGACGCCCGGGTTGGTCGAGGCGAGCAGCTGCGAGTGGCCGTCGGCGTGCTGCAGGCCCTCGCCGGTCAGCGTGGTGCGGCCGGCGGTGGCGCCGATCACGAAGCCGCGGGCCAGCTGGTCGGCCATCTGCCAGAACTGGTCGCCGGTGCGCTGGAACCCGAACATCGAGTAGAAGACGTACACCGGGATCAGCGGCTCGCCATGCGTCGCGTACGACGAACCGGCGGCGATCAGCGAGGCGGTGCAGCCCGCCTCGGAGATGCCGTCGTGCAGCATCTGGCCGGTCGGGGACTCCTTGTACGCCAGCAGCAGCTCGCGGTCGACCGACTCGTAGGTCTGGCCGAGCGGGTTGTAGATCTTGGCGGACGGGAAGAGCGAGTCCATGCCGAAGGTGCGGTACTCGTCCGGTGCGATCGGCACGAAGCGGTTGCCGATGCCCTTGTCGCGCATCAGGTCCTTGAGCACTCGGACGAACGCCATCGTGGTGGCGATGGTCTGGTTGCCGGAACCCTTCTTGACCGCCTTGTACGCGTCGTCGCCCGGGAGCTCCAGCTTGCGCGGCCGCACCTTGCGGGTCGGCACGTAGCCGCCCAGCTCCTTGCGGCGGTCGTGCATGTACTGGATCTCCTCCGAGTCGCGACCCGGGTGGTAGTAGGGCGGGTAGCCCTCGTCCAGCTGCTTGTCGGTGATCGGCAGGTGCAGCCGGTCGCGGAAGCGCTTGAGGTCCTCGACGGTCAGCTTCTTCATCTGGTGGGTCGCGTTGCGGCCCTCGAAGTTCGGGCCGAGCGTCCAGCCCTTGACCGTCTGGGCGAGGATGACCGTCGGCTGGCCCTTGTGCTCGCGGGCCGCCTTGAACGCCGCGTAGACCTTGCGGTGGTCGTGGCCGCCGCGGCCCAGGTGCTGGATCTGGTGGTCGGTCATGTTCTCGACCATCGCCCGCAGCCGCAGGTCGCCGCCGAAGAAGTGCTCGCGGATGTACGCGCCGGTCTCGGTGGCGTACGTCTGGAACTGGCCGTCGACCGTGGTGTTCAGCTTGTTCACCAGGACGCCGTCGCGGTCCTGCGCGAGCAGCGGGTCCCAGCTGCGGTCCCAGACGAGCTTGATCACGTTCCAGCCGGCGCCGCGGAACTGCGACTCCAGCTCCTGGATGATCTTGCCGTTGCCGCGGACCGGGCCGTCGAGGCGCTGCAGGTTGCAGTTGACCACGAAGGTCAGGTTGTCCAGGCCCTCGCGGGCGGCCAGGGACAGCTGGCCGAGCGACTCCGGCTCGTCCATCTCGCCGTCGCCGAGGAAGGCGTACACCTGGCTGTCGGAGGTGTCCTTGATGCCGCGGTGCTCGAGGTACCGGTTCATCCGGGCCTGGTAGATCGCGCCGAGCGGGCCGAGGCCCATCGAGACGGTCGGGAACTCCCAGAAGTCCGGCATCAGCCGCGGGTGCGGGTAGCTGGACAGGCCGTAGGGGGCCTTCGACTTCTCCTGGCGGAACGCGTCGAGCTGCTGCTCGGACAGTCGGTCCAGCAGGAACGCGCGGGCGTAGATGCCGGGGGAGGCGTGGCCCTGGAAGAAGATCTGGTCGCCGGACTCGCCCTCGGCGTCCTTGCCGCGGAAGAAGTAGTTGAAGCCCACGTCGTACAGCGACGCGGAGGAGGCGAAGGTGGCGATGTGGCCGCCCACGCCGATGCCCGGGCGCTGGGCCCGGGAGACCATCACGGCCGCGTTCCAGCGGGTCGCGTTGAGGATCTTGCGCTCGATCTCCTCGTTGCCGGGGAAGAACGGCTCGTCCTTGGTCGCGATGGTGTTGACGTAGTCCGTGCTGCGCATCTCGGGCACGGCGACACGCTTCTCACGGGCGCGCTCGATCAGGCGGAGCATCAGGTAGCGGGCGCGCTCGCGCCCCCGCTCGTCGATGGCCGCGTCGAGCGACTCCAGCCATTCCGCGGTCTCCTCGGGATCGAAGTCCGGGACCTGACTCGGAAGGCCGCCAATGATGATCGGGTTGCGATCGGATCCGGAAGCCACGCTGTTCCTTCACTGTCGGTCGAAACTGAGGTGTGTCGCGCCGCCTCCATCGTGTACCGCGACTCGGAGATCCGTCATCTCTACCGATCGGTAACCGTTCCGCCTGGTGAGCGGTCCGGTCGGGGGATGTGCGGGGGGCGTCGTCGCCCGTTCTGCGCATCCCCGGTTGTGGTGTTACGAAGAGGTGGTCCGACCTGGTTTCCCGGACCGCCCTGGCTGGGCGATCGGGGTGAGGGCCAACAGGAGACTTTACGCCCGCCCGGGGGGTGACCCCGAACGCCGTTCGCATCTCGGGCACGCGTACGGGACGCCGGTGCGACACGCGGGCGCGCGAAGCATCACCGGTCCGGGCAGAAAAGGGCAAACGGGTGTGATTCACGACACATCACCCGGCGTGTCCCCCGATTCCACGTCAACCTTTGGGTGGGATCGGGTGTCGGGTACTTGCGCGAACCGCCGCGCACGTGTGGACTACGCCCACAGCCTCGGCATGGATGCCGAGCCGAATACTGGAGGTTATTCCCGTGAGCGCGACCGCGGACCCCGCGGACAAGTCCAACCCGGCAGCCCGTCTCGGCTTCGAAAGCGGCCAGATCATCCAGGAGCTGGGGTACGACGACGACTGTGACCAGGAGCTCCGCGAGGGCGTCGAGGAGATCACTGGCACGGAGCTCGTCGATGAGGACTACGACGATGTCGCCGACGGCATTCTGCTGTGGCACCGCGAGGAGGACGGGGATCTCACCGACGCCCTCGTCGACGCGCTGGAGTACCTCGCCGAGGGCGGCCTGATCTGGCTGCTGACGCCCAAGACGGGCCGCGAGGGCCACGTGGAGGCGCACGAGATCGCCGACGCCGCGAAGACGGCCGGCCTCTCGCAGACCAGCTCCGTCGCGATCGCCAAGGAGTGGGCCGGCACCCGGCTCGCCACGCCGAAGGCCGCACGCTCCGGCAAGCGCTGACTCGCGCGACGACCTTCGGACGGCCCCGCGGGAGCTTCCTCCAGCGGGGCCCGTCCGTTCCGGCGCAAGCCTTGTGGGCGCGGCCGGTGCGATTGTTCACCGAGGGCGAAACCATGGGGCCGGGGCGCCGCCGGCTCACCCGGACGGCCCAATCCGCCCGGCGAGGTGGCAGGATGCCCCTGTCCCGCGCGGCGCCCGGCGACCGCGGCACCCGCCCTCCGGCGCGCCCTTCGGGGCCGGAGCGGCCCACAGGAAGGTCTCAACCCATGGCCATCGAGGTCGGCACCCAGGCTCCGGACTTCGAGCTGAAGAACCAGCACGGCGAGCTGGTGAAGCTCTCCGACTTCCGCGGCGAGAAGAACGTCGTCCTGGTCTTCTACCCGTTCGCCTTCACCGGGGTCTGCACCGGCGAGGTGTGCGCGATCCAGAAGGAGCTGCCGCGCCTGCAGAACGACGACGTCCAGGTGCTGGCGGTCTCCAACGACTCGCCGTTCACCCTGCGCATCTTCGGTGACCAGGAGGGCCTGGAGTACCCGCTGCTGTCCGACTTCTGGCCGCACGGCGAGGTCTCCCGCGCCTACGGCGTCTTCCAGGAGGACAAGGGCTGCGCGCTGCGCGGCACCTTCGTGATCGACAAGGAGGGCGTGGTGCGCTGGTCGGTCGTCAACGGCCTGCCGGACGCCCGCGACGAGCAGGAGTACCTGAAGGCGCTCGGCGCGCTCTGAACCCCTGCGGCGGCGCGCCCGGACATCTGTCCGGGCG
>NZ_JBHWBW010000571.1:0-4528 GCF_042735675.1 Kitasatospora sp. NPDC059571 | reverse complement strand
CCCCGGCCGCGGTGTGGCGCTTCCGCGCTTCCGTCCTTGTCTGTTGTGAGGCCGGGGGGGTGCCGCTGGGGGGGGGGGGGGGTGGGGGGGGGGCGCGGGCCCCGCTGCCCCCCCCCCACGTCGATGGATGCGGTCAGGGCAGCAGATGGGTGGCCATGTGTTCCCACTGGCGGATGGGGACGATGCCCGGGGCGGGGGTCAGGAGATGAAGGCTGACATGGTCGGCTCCGGCGCCGAGGTGTTCGTGGACGCGGCGGACGACGTCCTCGGCATCGCCGTGGGCCACAAGTGCGTCAACGAGCCGGTCGTCGAGCGCGTCCCCGTTGTGGTACCCCAGGTCGTGCAACAGTGCGCGCCGATTGGGCAGGGCTGCTGCGGTGGTGGCTGCTGCCAGTTCGGCAGTCCGTGAGCGGTCGGGACTCAGGACACACAGTTGGGTCACGGCCAAGAGTGCGTCGGGCCCGAGCAACGTTCTCGCCGTTCGCGTGTACTCGACGGGCATGCCCAACACGGTGGCGCCCCAAGCGCGTTCGGCGGCAAGCGCGAGCATGCCCGGGTCGAGGGCCGCGACCAGGCGAGGCTGCGAGGCTGTCGTGCCGGGTGGACCGAACGGGGAGGCGTCCAGCGTGTCGAGGTAGGTGCGCATCGCGGCCGGCGGCGGCTCGAAGCGGCGACCGCGGACGTCCTCAGTGAGACTGGGGTGGCTCTCCCACAGCCCGAGCAGGAATCGCCCGGGGAACGCCTCCTCCAGGGTTCGGTGGGCGGCGGCGGTCGTCACCGCGTCGCGCGCGTAGATGTCGGCCATGCCGGCGGCCACGGTGATCCGCCGGGTGGCGGCCAGCAGGATCGCGGCCTGTGTCATGGCCTCCCGTCCGGTGGTCTCGGCGAACCACAGGGTGCCGTAGCCGAGGCCCTCGACTGCGGCCGCGGCCTCGCGAAGCCCTGCCGCGGGGTAGGTGTCGAGGTCGCCCGCCCAGATTCCGATGCGCCCGAGGTCGGGCTTGCGCCCGTTCATGCGTGCTGCGATGCGGTGGTCTGGCTGGCCAGGAAAGCGGCGATCTGGGCGGCGCCGGTGCGTTCCAGCCAGGTGGGGAAGTTCATCGCTCCGGGGTGGATACGGCGGGTTGCGGTGATGTCCGCGCGGTAGCCGCGTTCGTTGAGCCACTCGTTGGCGTACGCGAAGTCCTCGCTGAGCGTCCGGATCGCTTCGATCGGGATCCGGGCGTACGGCAACGGACGTCCGAGCGCGTTCTCGATGGTCGCGGCGATCTGGACCGGCGTGAGTTCGTCTCCCGCGAGGGCGGTTTCGCGGCCGATCCAGTCTTCGGGCCGGGAGAAGGCCAGCGCGGTGACGAAGCCGACGTCGTCCACGGCCATGATCTGCAGCGGGACCTCGGGGGCGAGGGCGGTGGCGAAGGTCCCGTCCCGCAGCGCGTAGGCGCCGGTGAAGTTCTCCATGAAGGAGACCGGCCGCAGGATCGTCGCGGGCAGGCCGAGCGCGGCGATGTGCTGCTCGATCCGCCACTTGCTGACCAGGTTCCGCGGCAGTGTTTCGCCGCCGTGACGGTCGGCGCCGGCCACTGAGGTGAAGACGAGGTGCTCGATGCCGACGGTTCGTGCGGCTTCGACGACGTTGATCCCCCACCGGACCTCGTCCTCGGCGCTGAAGTCTGGTGCGGTCCCGGGGGAGCCGACCGTGGGCTGGACACTGAACATGCCGTACGCGCCGTCGGCCGCGGCGATCAACGAGGCGAGGTCCTCCATCTGCGCGCGCACGATCTGCGCACCGGCGCTCGCCAGGTCCTTGGCCGGCGCCCCGTCCGGATTGCGGCTGAGTGCGCGTACCTGCCAGCCGTTGCTGAGCAGGTGCCGTGTCACCGCCCGGCCCTGCAGGCCGGTCGCCCCCACCACCGCGACGGTCTTCCCTGTCGGTTCCACGAATCTCCCCATGTCGCATGCCGACGAGTGCCCACGCCCAGTAACTGGGGTGGCCCTCCGGTTATTGGCCGCTACGATATGGAGGGCCACCCCAGTTAGCAAGTCGTCAGGAGATTCCGTGCCCAAGAGCGCAGCTGACCCGGCTTCGCGGCCGATGCGTGCCGACGCGCGCCGCAACTACGACCGGATCGTGGCCGCGGCCGAGAGCCTTGTGGCCGAACACGGTGCCGAGGCCTCACTGGAGGAGATCGCCCGGCACGCCGGAGTCGGCTCGGCCACGCTCCACCGACACTTCCCCTCCCGGCGGTTGCTCCTGGAAGCCGTCTTCAAGGGCCGGGTGGACGCCCTGTGCGTCAGAGCGCGTGACCTGCTGTCCGACCCCGATCCCGGCGCCGCACTCGTCAGCTGGCTCCGCGATGTCGGCGCACACGCCGTGGCCAACCGGGGCTTGGGGGCTTCAGTGATGCACGGCACCCGCGACGGCGACCCGACGCTGGGAAGCACCTGCCACGCGATGATCACCAGCGCCGGCGACGAACTCCTCGACCGCGCCCGCCACGTGAACGCCGTACGCCCCGACGTCACCGTCACCCACCTACTCAAACTCGTCGGCGCCATCGCTTTGGCCACCGAGGAGGACCCCGACGGCCCGGCCGAGGCCGACCGGCTGCTCGACCTGGCCATCGACGGGGTCCGCGCGCGCTGAAGCTCCACCCCGCAGCCAAGGAGCGCAACGCCTGTCCTCGGTCGGTCTCAGCGGCCAAGGAGTTGATGTGGTCGAACTGCAGCGGTGACAGGCGAGCCAGCTGGTCGTCGGTGACGGGCAAGCCGTCGCGGGCCTGATCGAATAGGCCGGCAGCAGGTTTTGGCCGTTGCAGGAGACCTCTTGGCTCGGCTCCTGGGGGCGGATGGGCAAATGCGCGCGGTCCTCGGCGGCGCGTCCTGCTGCACCATCTGGCGGGCCAGCCGTCGAGGACGTCGGTCCGCTGGACGCAAGCGCGATCGCCGCCGGCGGGGGCGCGATGACGACCGTGCCTCGGGTCCGGCGACGGCGATGTAGAGCGTGCTGGGCAGGTGGCCGCCCTGCGGGGCCGGCCCGGCGACGCCGGTGGTGGCGAGCGCGTAGGTCGGTGCCCATAAGGCGACGAATGCCCTCGGCCATCTGACGGGCGACGTCGGCATCGAACGCCCTGCGCAAGGCAAGCAGAGCGGAGTCGACGCCGCCCAGCAGTGCCAGGTCCATACGCGCGGTGCAGGCGCGGCTGATTGGTCCATGCCGTGCCGGGCCAGCCACAACCGGTCCGCTCTTCGGCACCAAGCCGGCACTGCTCGGCCGCGGGGGCCAACAGCGGCCGCCGCGAGCGCGAAACACCTGCCGCACCGATCCGATCCGGCCCCACTGGGCTCGCTCCGCCGACTCCGCGCCGGGAGGTACGCCGTGAACCAGCACGAAGACGCGACCAATGAAATGGTCGCCGCCGGTGCCGAGACCTCCCTGCAAGGCCTCGACCGGCAGTCGCCCTCATCTTCCTCGGTATGGCCATTGCCAAGGGCTGACCGGCTGCCAGGCACACCCGGGGCCCGCGCTGCTCCGCGGGGGGTGGGTGGCACGCGGGTGCCGGAGGGAGCTCTCGTTTCCCCTGGCGGCGGCTGTGGGGACGACGGTCAGAGATCGTCGCGGGGCACGGCGCGATTGCGCGCGGTAATTCGGTTGGCGGGGGTGCGCTGCTTGTCGCGGGCGCCGGCAGCGGCGGCGAGGGCGCCAGTGATGATGTTGCTTCCTCGATGGGCAAGGCGGTGTGGGTGGATGCCATGACGGCCTACACGCCCTCCGAAACCAAGCCGGACACATCCGGGCACATATCCGCTCAGCGTCGGGCCGCAGCGCACGGCACGCAGGTCTTCGCCGCCGGGCGCACCTCCAGCCGCTCCGCCGGGATCGGCTCGCCGCAGCTTTCGCACCGGCCGTAATCCCCTCGCTCCAGTCGCTCCCGCGCCTGATCGAGATCAGCCAGATGGTCCTGCGCCTGGGCGAGCAAGGACGCGACCTGCGCCCGCTCGAAGGCGGTGCTCGACCCCTCCGGGTCGTGCTCGTCGTCGACCGCCACCAGGGCATTCGCCTCGACGATCTCATCGAAGTCCCGTCTCAGCCCCGCGATCTGCGCGACGGTCGCGGCCCGGTCGGCAGCCAGCCGCTCGCAGGTGGCTCCACGCCTGGATGGGTTGAAATCGCTATTTTCTGGCACCTGACACATCCTTCTCGGAACGTCGGCATCCGTTGCCATATTTCGTGCACCCCTGTACCCATATGAGCCAGCCTGCCGCACCATCGACCAATGTCTGCTCACAAGGGGTGGGCCGCTGCGCGGCCAGGGCTTCGCATTCTCGGCGAGGCCGTCGCGCTCGCGGCCGGCCGAGGTCGCCTTGGCGCGCGGGGCATCGCGCTCGTCGACCGGGTCGGGCGGGCGCCGGGGGGGTGCGCCTGGGGGGCGGGGGGGGGGGCGGGCCCCCCCGGGCCGCAGCCAGTCGCTGCTGTCGATGTACGAGCACGAGCGGCTCGTCCCGGTGGTGGAGGGCTTCGGGCTGAGCG
>NZ_JBHWBW010000570.1:0-4594 GCF_042735675.1 Kitasatospora sp. NPDC059571 | reverse complement strand
CCTGACGCCTTCTCCGGGCCGTTCAGCGGGCCTCCACGGCCGCGCACTGCCACTGCTCGGTGCGCCGGTGCCGCTCCAGCCGGAACGCCACCATGTGGTGCCGCGGGCCGAACTCCACCCGGACGCAGACCTCCAGCGCGTCCGGGGCCGGCGCGGAGTCGTACACCCGGCCCAGCCGGGTCTGCGGGATCCGGCCGCGCGGGCGCAGCGGCCCGGTCCGGACGAGCGCGGTGAGCTGCTGGTATCCCGCCAGCGTGGTGTGCCGCTGGAGCTGGCCGACCGGGCGGACCCCGGTCAGCACCTCGACCAGCCGGTGCGCGAAGCGGCCGGCCAGATCGCCCTGCCCGGCCCCGTGCACGGGTGCGCAGCCCGCTCCGGGGCGGCGGACCGGGCGGGCCGCGGCGGGCCCGTGCGGGGCCGCCGCGTGGCGCCCGGGGTGCGGGGTGCGGACCGGCCGCCGGCTGTGCGGGTGCCCCGGCGCCCGGACCAGGGGACGGACCGGCGGCACCGGTGCGGGCAGGGCGCCGGGGCCGGGGAGGACGGCGCAGCGGTGGTCGGGCCGGTGCTCGGCCATGGGCGGGACTCCTGTCGGGCGGGGGCCGGCGGTGCTGTCGGGCCCTTTGCTACCGGGCCCGCGGCGGGCCGTTCAAGAACCCTCCGCGCGGTGTCGGCGGGCGCCCGCGGTGTCCCCTATCCGGATGACGCGCCGTGCGGCGCAAGGCCTGCGGGAGGGCCGCCGGCAATCCCGCGTTGACGTGCGGCGGAGGCCGGCGGTGCACGAAGGGGGACGGCCGGGACCGGGATCCGGCGCGGCGCGCCGGTGCGCACCCGGCCCTACCCTCGGGTAGGGCGGAGGATCCTGTCGACCGGTCGCTTCGGCGGACCAGGAAGGCGGCGGCATGGTGACCCAGGTGTCCACCGGGGACGGCCCGGTGGCGGCGAGCGGCGTCCGCGGGCCGCGACGCGGCCTGGTGCTGGGCGGCGGGGGCATGCTCGGTGCGGCCTGGACGGTCGGGGCGCTGTGCGCGGTCGAGGAGGCCACCGGCTGGCGGCCGGGCGATGCCGAGGTGATCCTCGGGACGTCCGCGGGGGCGATCCTCGGCTCCCTGCTCGCGGCCGGGGTCGGCCCGGCGCAGCTGCGGGACCACCAGCGCGGCCTGCCGGTGACCGAGGGCCCGCTCGCCGGGGTGGAGTTCGACTACGACACCGCGGTCGGCGGTGCGCTGCCGCCGCGCCCGGGCGCCCGGATCGGCTCGCCCGGACTGCTGCGCAACGCCGTGCGGCACCCGCGCGACTACCCGTTCCTGACCATGGTCTCCGCGATGGTGCCGCCCGGGCGCGGCTCGGTCGCCCCGGTGGGCGACCTGGTGCGGGCGACGGCGGACGAGGACGGCTGGCCGGCCGGTTCGCCGCTGCGGGTGGTGGCGGTCGACTACCGCAACGGTCGGCGGGTGGTCTTCGGCGACCTGGGCGCGCCGCCCGCGGCGGTGGCGGAGGCGGTGATGGCCTCCTGCGCGATCCCGGGCTGGTTCGCGCCGGCCGAGGTGGCCGGCGCGCGCTACGTCGACGGCGGCTGCTGGTCGGCCACCAACGCCGACCTGATGGGCGGCCGCGACCTGGACGAGGTGTACGTGCTCGCGCCGATGGCGCTGCGGCTGCACCCGGAGGGCCGGACCGAGCCGGCCCGCGGCATGGCCGCGGCGCTGCGCGAGTGGAAGGACCGGGACCGGCCGCGCGGGGTGCTCGCCCAGCTGGTCAGCCGCTACCGGCGGACCGTCACCCGGCAGCTGCTGCGCGAGGCCCGTGAGCTGCGGGCGGCCGGCGTGCGGGTGCAGCTGCTCGCCCCGACGCTCGCCGACCTCGCCGTGATGGGGCCGAACCTGATGGACCCGGCGCGCCGTCCGCAGGTGCTGGAGACCGCCCTGCTCACCAGCCGTGCGGCGCTGGCGGCGGTGCGCTGAGTCTGCAGTGGGGTGATCACCCGGGCCGTATCCTTGGGTCGCGGCCCGACGGCCGTACGACCGACCGAGCGGAGTGCCCCCGATGCGCGTGTACGTGCCCACCACCCTGACCGGCCTGGCGGCGGCGCACCCCGGCGGTGTCCTGGAGCAGGTGGCGGCCTACGCCGTCACCCCGGCGCTGCGCGAGTGGTACGTCAGCGACGACATCGAGGAGCTGGAGTACGCGGCGCTGAACCGGGCCGCGCAGGGCTCGCTGCGGCTGCTGTCGGCCGACCCGGGGGCGCCGCGCCGCCGGGTGGTGGTGGCGGTCGAGGTGGCCGACTCGGCGGTGGGCGCGTTCGCCGGCGACGAGTACCAGGACCAGGCCTCGCTGGGCCGGGTGGTGCTGCACGGCCCGGTCCCGCTGGCGAAGGCGGCCGCGGTGCACGCGGACGTGGCGGACGGGGACGTGGTGGCCGACGTCGCGGCGGCGGTCGCGGCCATCGGGGCGGCCGACAAGGGCGACGAGGACGCCCAGTTCACCGTGGACGGCGCCGAGGACCACGAGCTGCTCTGGTTCGCGACGCAGGAGATCCCCAACCTGCTGGGGTGAGTGTCGGGGGCGGCAGGTAGCCTTCCCGGGATGCGCACTCACATCGTCTGGGACTGGAACGGCACCCTCTTCCACGACATGGCGGCGGTGCTCGGCGCGAGCAACGCGGCCTTCGCCACGGTCGGCCTGCCGCCGCTGAGTCTGCAGGAGTACCGGGAGCAGTACGAGATCCCGATCCCGCGGTTCTACCAGCGGCTGCTGGGCCGGATGCCGAGCCAGAGCGAGTGGGAGGCGCTGGACGACGCCTTCCACGACCGCTACCGCGAGCTGAGCCCGGACTGCGCGCTGACCGACGGTGTGCCCGAGCTGCTGGGCGGCTGGCGGTCGGCGCCGGGCCGCAGCCAGTCGCTGCTGTCGATGTACGAGCACGAGCGGCTCGTCCCGGTGGTGGAGGGCTTCGGGCTGAGCGGGCACTTCCTGCGGGTGGACGGCCGGACGGGCGCCTCCGGCGGCCGCAAGGCGGGGTTCCTCGCGGCGCACCTGGCCGCCCTGGGGCCGGACCTCGACCGCTCCCGCACGGTGCTGGTCGGCGACGCCGTGGACGACGCCGAGGCCGCCCTGGAGTCGGGCATCCACGCGGTGCTGTACACCGGCGGCTCGCACACCCGGGAGAAGCTGGCGGCGGTCGGCGTCCCGGTGGTGGACTCCCTGGCGGAGGCGGTCGCCCTCGCGGAGCAGCTCGGCTGAGCCGTCCCGGGCCCTCAGGCGTGTCAGCGGCCCGCGGCGGCCCGGCCTGGTCACTCTGGACGGACGTGCCGATCCAGAGCGGAGCCGCGATGCCCATCGACGCAGTCACGCAGGTCCCGACGCCGGCCGCCGAGCCGGGGCACGGGTATCCGCCCGGCGGCCCCGAGCGGGAGCGGCTGGAGCGGCGGCTGGACGAGCTGGCCGCGGAGGTGCTGCCGCTGCCGATGACGGTCGGCGGCGAGCCGCGGTTCGGCGGCGGTGAGCGGACCGACGTGGTCCAGCCGCACCACCACGCGGCGAAGCTGGGGGTGCTGGGCCGGGCGACCCACCAGGACGCGCGGCTCGCGGTGGACGCCGCTCTGGCCGCGGCCGCCGCCTGGCGGGCGCTGACCTTCGACGACCGTGCGGCGGTCTTCCTGCGGGCCGCCGACCTGCTGGCCGGGCCCTGGCGGGAGACCCTGACCGCGGCCGCCATGCTCGGCCAGTCCATGACCGCGCCGCAGGCCGAGCGGGACGCGGTGTGCGAGCTGGCCGACACCTGGCGGTTCGACGTGCAGGCCGCCCGGCTGCTGCTGGCCGGGCAGCCGGACTCCGCGCCGGGCACCTGGACCCGGACCGACCACCGCCCGCTGGACGGCTTCGTCTACGCCCTCGGCCCGTTCTCCAGCACCGCGGTCGCGGCCGCGCTGGCGACCGGCCCGGCGCTGATGGGCAACACCGTGGTGTGGAAGCCCGCCACGGCGCAGACCTACACCGCGCACTTCGTGCTGCGGCTGCTGGCGGAGGCGGGCCTGCCGCCCGGGGTGGTCAACCTGGTCACCGGGGACGGCCGGGTGCTCTCCGAGGTCGCGCTGGCGAGTCCGGCGCTGGCCGGGGTGCACCTGGCGGGCACGGCCGCGACGCTCCGGGAGCTCTGGGCGGCGGTCGGTGCCGCGGTCGGCGGCCACCGCCGGATCCCGCGGATCGCCGGCCGGACGGGCGGCAAGGACTTCCTGGTGGCGCACCCGTCCGCGGACCCGGAGACGGTCGCCGCGGCGCTGGTCCGGGGCGCGTTCGCCTACCAGGGCCAGGGGGCCCCGGCGCTCTCCCGGGCCTACCTGCCGCGCGCCCTGTGGCAGCGGATCGGGCCGGCCTTCCTGGCGGGGGTCGACGAGCTGGCGGTCGGCGACGTCGCCGACCCGACCAACGCCATGGGGGCGCTGATCGACGCCGCCGCGTACGCTCGGGTCCGGTCCGCGGTCGAGCGGGGGGGGGGCCGCGCGCGCCCCCGCCGCGCGGCCCGCCGCGCCCCGCCGGCCCCCCCCCCACCCCATGTCGGACGCCATCCGCAACCGCGCCCCGGTATTCATCGCGC
>NZ_JBHWBW010000569.1:577-4610 GCF_042735675.1 Kitasatospora sp. NPDC059571 | reverse complement strand
CCCGGACGACCGTCCGGGGCCCGCCGCCGTTCCGGGCACCGACCGGCCCGCCGGGTGGCTCGATAATGACCGTATGGACAACCTGCCCGGCCTCCCCCGCCTCGACCGCTGCGCCGTGATGGGCGTGGTCAACGTCACCCCCGACTCCTTCTCCGACGGCGGCCTGTGGCTCGATCCCGACGCCGCCGTGGCGCACGGCCTGCGGCTGGTGGCCCAGGGCGCCGACCTGATCGACGTCGGCGGCGAGTCCACCCGGCCCGGCGCCCAGCGGGTCACCGAGGCGGAGGAGCTGCGCCGGGTCGTCCCGGTGGTCCGCGCCCTGGCCGGGGCCGGGGCCGTGGTCTCCGTCGACACCATGCGGGCCGCCGTCGCCGCCGAGGCGGTCGCGGCCGGCGCCCGGCTGGTCAACGACGTCTCCGGCGGCCTCGCCGACCCCGGCATGGCCGCCGTGGTCGCCGCCACCGGCGCCCCGTTCGTGGTGATGCACTGGCGCGGCCAGTCCGCCGACATGGACGCCCTCGCGGTCTACGACGACGTGGTGGCCGACGTCACCGCCGAGCTGACCGCCCGGATGGCCGCGCTGCTCGCCGCCGGCGTCAAGGAGGAGCAGCTGGTGCTCGACCCCGGCCTCGGCTTCGCCAAGACCAGCGAGCACAACTGGGCCCTGCTCGGCCGCCTCGACGCCCTGACCGCGCTCGGCCGCCCGGTGCTCGTCGCCGCTTCGCGCAAGCGCTTCCTGGGTACGCTGCTCGCCAACCCGGAAACCGGGGAGCTGCGCCCGGCCCGGCAGCGCGACGACGCCACCGCGGCCGTCTCCGCGCTCTCCGCCCGGGCCGGCGCCTGGGCCGTCCGGGTGCACGACGTGGCCGGCACGGCCGACGCCGTACGAGTGGTCGCGGCCTGGCAGCAGGCCGCCCGAAGGGGGTAGGTGTGGCAGTAGCCCGGCAGGAGGCACCGTGGGGCACGACGGCGAGGCGGGCGGACCGTCCGGAGGCGGACCGGTGAGCGGCGAGGCGGCCCTGGAGGTCGACCGCGAGGCCGTCCTCGCGGCGAACCAGGCGCTCTACGAGGCCCTGGAGAACGGTGACCTGGAGGCCGTGGAGTCCATCTGGCTGGGCGCCGGGGAGGCCGACGACAAGGGCGGCGTGGTCTGCGTCCACCCGGGCTGGCCGGTGCTGCGCGGGCGGGCCCAGGTGACCCGCTCGTACATGCTGATCATGGCGAACACCGAGTACATCCAGTTCTTCCTGACCGACGTCGAGTGCGAGGTGCAGGGCGATGTGGCTCTTGTCACCTGCACCGAGAACATCCTCTCCGGCGGTGAGGCCGAGGAGGAGGGCGAGCTCGGTCCGCTGGTCGGCGGCAAGGTCGTCTCCAGCAACCTGTTCCGCCGTACCCCGGACGGGTGGCGGCTCTGGTCCCACCACGGTTCACCCGTCCTGACCAGCGGCGACGACGAGGACGACGACGAGGACTGAGCCGGGCGCCCGGCCGTCGCCGGGGTGGCACCGAACGTTCACGTCAAGTGCCGATCCGGCGTGCGTGACCGGCCGTCGTGCCGGGTAAGCGCTCTGGAGTTGTCGGCGCCCGGGGGTAGATTCGACGGGTGGCGGGCGACGGTGCCCGCCTTCGCCCTGTCCCCGGACGGGGCCGTCGTCCCCTGGGAGCAGTGATTCGTTTGCTGGACCGCGTCACCCTGCGGGGCCTGCGTGCCCGCGGCCACCACGGCGTTTTCGAGCGCGAGCGGGTCGAGGGCCAGACCTTCGTGGTCGACCTCGTGCTGTTCCTGGACACCCGCCCGGCCGCCGCCAAGGACGACCTGACCCGCACCGCGCACTACGGCGTCATCGCCGAGGAGGTCACCGCGGTCATCGCGGGCGACCCCGTCGACCTGATCGAGACGCTCGCCCAGCGGATCGCCGACCAGTGCCTCACCCACGAGGCCGTGGAGGAGGTCGAGGTCACCGTGCACAAGCCGGACGCCCCGATCACCGTCCCGTTCGACGACGTCACCGTCACCATTCACCGGGGCCGCGCATGACGTGCCCGGCACGTCGCCCCCCGAGCCGCAGAGGGATTCCGAGATGAGCACGAGCGACCCGACCGCCTCGCCGACCACGTTCGACCTGGAGGGCCGGGTGGACGGCGTCGACTCCACCCTGCAGACCGTGCGGCATGCCGCCGTCGCCCTCGGCAGCAACCTCGGCAACCGCCTGGAGACCCTCCAGGGCGCCGTCGACGCCCTGGGCGACACCCCGGGCGTCCGGATCCTGGCCGTCTCCGGGGTCTACGAGACCGACGCCGTCGGCGGCCCGGCCGACCAGCCGTCGTACTTCAACGCGGTCGCGGTGCTGCGCACCACCCTGCCGCCGCTGTCCCTGCTGGAGCGCGGCAACGCGGTCGAGGACGCCTTCGGCCGGGTCCGCGAGGTCCGCTGGGGCCCGCGCACCCTGGACGTCGACATCCTCGCCGTCGAGGGTGTCGTGAGCGACGACCCGCAGTTGCTGCTGCCGCACCCGCGGGCGCACGAGCGCGCCTTCGTGCTCGCCCCCTGGCTGGACGCCGACCCGGAGGCCGAGGTGCCCGGCCACGGGCCGGTCGCCGAGCTGCTCAAGGGGCTCGGCGGCGAGGAGGCCCAGGGCGTCCGCCGCCGCGAGGACCTCCAGCTCCGGCTGCCCGAGTAACCGCGCCCCGCCCCCCCGGGGGCCGGGGAACTTCCCCCGGTCCCGGGCCGTCCGTACAGGTGGCGGGCCCGGCCGGGCCGGTACGGTGGCCTGGCACCGCCGCACCGCGACGGTCTGTCAGGGGCACACCGTCCGTCGCGTCCGTCGGGAAGGACAACCTCCGCGTGAAGCCGCTCCGTCTCCGCCTGCTGCTCGGGATCACCGTGGTGGCGGGTGTGCTCTCCTGGGCCGGTGCCAAGCTCTGGGGCTCCCTGGGCGATCTCCCCGGGGTGCCCGCCGCGGCACCCGTGGTGCTCGCCGCGGTCGCCGTCGTGCTGCTGGCGACGGCGATCTCGCTGCGGTCGCGGCTGAAGGCCGTCCGGGAACGGCAGCAGGGGGCGAAGGGCGTCGACCCGCTGCACGCGGCGCGGGCCGTCGTGCTGGCCCAGGCCAGCGGCCTGGTGGCCGCGGTGGTCACCGGCATCTACGCCGGCACCGGGGTCTTCCTGCTCGGCCAGCTGGACATCTCCGCCCGCAAGTCGCAGGCGATCACGGCCGGGTTCGCGGTGCTCGCCGGCGCGGCGGTGATGGCCGCCGCACTCTGGCTCCAGCACGTGTGCAAGCTCCCCGAGGACCACGACGGCCCGAGCCACCCGGCCGCCCCCTCGCCCCGCTGACGGGGCGTCACCCGCGTCCGGCGGAGCGCCCCTGCGGGGTGACCTCGGCGCCCCGGCCGGCGACCACCCGGCCGAGGTTGGCCAGTGACTCCGACGGCCCGTCGGACGACTCGTCGAAGTACGCGGAGTGGCTGGCGAAGGCGTGCCCCGGATCGCCGGGCGCGACGCCGAAGCGGTGCGCCCCGAAGTCCGCGCCCGCCGGGTCCCGGCCGAACCAGAGCTGCCCCGGCCCGAGGGCCTGCCCGGCGACCGCACCGGGGACCCCGCCCAGCACCATGGAGGCGCCCAGCTCGCCGACCGCGGGCAGTCGCCCGACCGGGTCGCAGGCGGCCGTCGCGGTGTACACGTGGCCTGCGCCCACCCCGAGCTGATCGGCCCGCTGGACGCCCGCACCCGGACTGCCCACCAGCACCACGTCGTCCAGCCCGGCGCCGCCGGAGTGCTCCGCGGCGAGCCCGACCACCAGCGATCCGTAGCTGTGCCCGACGGCCGTGACGTGCGCGGGCGGATCGGGCCGGGCGGCCCGCAGCCCGGCGAGGAAGCGGTTCAGGCCGTCCGCCCCGGCCCGGGCCCGGGCATCGTCGGCGACCGCCGCCGAGCGCGGGTCCAGGCCGTGGTTGGGCGGTGCGTCGTACCCCAGCCAGACCATCGCGGCGGGCGACCGCCCGACCCCGGGCCCGGGCGGCGCCCCCC
>NZ_JBHWBW010000569.1:0-567 GCF_042735675.1 Kitasatospora sp. NPDC059571 | reverse complement strand
CCCGACCGCCCGCCGCCGCCCCGGAGGCCCCCCCCGCGGATCCGGGCGGCCCGGTCGGCGTCCCCGCCGCCCGCGCCCGCCAGCTCGGTGCCGAAGCCGGGCACGTACACCGCCACGTCGTCGGCGGTGTCCGGATCGCCGTGGCAGAGCACCGCCCGACCCTGGCCCTCGGCCGCGAGGGCGAGCAGCAGGACGTCCGACTCGGCCCGTGCCAGCCGGTCGGCGATCGCCCGCAGACCGCGCCGGACCGGCTCCGGCAGCGCGTCCGGGTACGCCAGCAGCCCGGTGAGCAGCAGCCGGTTCGCCCGGTCCCGGTCGCGGGCGGGCAGCCCGTCCAGCGCGCCGACCAGGTCCGGCCGGCTCTCCGTCAGAGCGTCCCGGGCGGCGGGGGCGAGGCGGCGCCACCAGGCGGCCACCTCGGCCGGCGGCGCGCCCGGCGGCGGCAGGGCGGCCCGCAGCCGGGCGTTCAGTGCCTCCTCGGGGTCCGACAGCCGCACCTGTTCGGCGACCACCCCGGCGACGGTCAGTGCACCGCCGCCGCGGGCCGCGGCCGCCAGGGCGGCGAAC
>NZ_JBHWBW010000568.1:0-4624 GCF_042735675.1 Kitasatospora sp. NPDC059571 | reverse complement strand
GACCAGGTTGCGGTCGCCGTAGGCGCCGTCGATCCGGCTCACCGGCGGCCAGTACTTGTCCGCCGGGTTGACGCCGGCCGGGAAGACCGCCGTCTCGCGGCCGTAGGCGTGCTCCCACTCACCGGCCAGGCGGGCGGCGGTGTGCGGGGCGTTGCGCAGCGGGTTGTCCTCGGCGGGCCACTCGCCGGAGCCGACCTTCTCGATCTCCGCGCGGATCTCGATCATCGCCTCGCAGAAGCGGTCGATCTCGTGCAGGTCCTCGGACTCGGTGGGCTCGATCATCAGCGTGCCGGCCACCGGGAACGACATGGTCGGGGCGTGGAAGCCGTAGTCGATCAGGCGCTTGGCCACGTCGTCCACGGTGACGCCGGTCTCCTTGGTGAGCGGGCGCAGGTCGATGATGCACTCGTGCGCGACCAGGCCGCCGGGGCCGGTGTAGAGCACCGGGAAGTGCGGGGCGAGCCGCTTGGCGATGTAGTTGGCGTTCAGCACGGCCACCTGGGTGGCGCGCTTGAGGCCCTCGCCGCCCATCAGGCGGACGTACGACCAGGAGATGGGCAGGATCGCCGCCGAGCCCCAGGGCGCGGCCGAGATCGGGCCGACGCCGGTGGCCGGGCCGGCCTCCGGCTGCAGCGGGTGGTTCGGCAGGTACGGCGCGAGGTGCGCGCGGACCGCGACCGGGCCGACGCCCGGGCCGCCGCCGCCGTGCGGGATGCAGAAGGTCTTGTGCAGGTTCAGGTGCGAGACGTCCGCACCGAACTTGCCCGGCTTGGCCAGGCCGACCAGGGCGTTGAGGTTGGCGCCGTCGACGTACACCTGGCCGCCGGCCTCGTGCACCATCTCGCAGATGGTGGTGATCTCGGTCTCGAACACGCCGTGGGTCGACGGGTAGGTGACCATCAGCACGGAGAGCTGGTCGCGGTGCTGCTGGATCTTGGCCTTGAGGTCGTCGACGTCGACGTCGCCGTCGGTGAGGGTCTTGACGACCACGACGCGCATGCCGGCCATCACCGCGGAGGCGGCGTTGGTGCCGTGCGCGGAGGACGGGATCAGGCAGACGTCGCGCTGGGTGTCGCCGTTGGCGTGGTGGTAGGCGCGCACGGCCAGCAGGCCGGCGAGCTCGCCCTGGGAGCCGGCGTTCGGCTGGATGGAGACCGCGTCGTAGCCGGTCACCTCGACGAGCTGCTGCTCCAGGCCGTGGATCAGGCTGAGGAAGCCCTGCACCTGGTCGGCCGGGGCGAACGGGTGCAGCTGGCCGAACTCCGGCCAGGTCACCGGCTCCATCTCGGTGGTGGCGTTGAGCTTCATGGTGCAGGAGCCCAGCGGGATCATGCCGCGGTCCAGCGCGTAGTCGCGGTCCGACAGGCGGCGCAGGTAGCGCAGCATGGCGGTCTCGGAGCGGTGGCTGTGGAAGACCGGGTGGGTCAGGTACTCGTCCTCGCGCAGCAGCGCGGCGGGCAGCGTGTCGGCGGCCTCGGCCGGCTCGCCGGCCGCGACGCCGAACGCGCCGAGGACGGCGGCCAGGTGCTCGCGGGTGGTGGTCTCGTCGCAGGAGATCGAGACGGAGTCGGCGTCGGCGCGGTACAGGTTGACGCCGGCCTCGCGGGCGGCGGCGACGACCTCGTCGGCGCGGCCCGGCACCTTGGCGGTGACGGTGTCGAAGAACGCCTCGTGGGCGAGCTCGACGCCGCCGGCGCGCAGGCCCTCGGCCAGCGCGGCGGCGTAGCGGTGGGTGCGGCGGGCGATGTCGGCCAGGCCGTCCGGGCCGTGGTAGACGGCGTACATCGAGGCCATCACGGCGAGCAGCACCTGGGCGGTGCAGATGTTGCTGGTGGCCTTCTCGCGGCGGATGTGCTGCTCGCGGGTCTGCAGGGCCAGGCGGTAGGCGCGGTTGCCGTCGGCGTCGACGGAGACGCCGACCAGGCGGCCGGGGAGGTTGCGGGCGTACTCGGCGCGCACGGCGAGGTAGCCGGCGTGCGGGCCGCCGAAGCCCATCGGGACGCCGAAGCGCTGCGAGGTGCCGCAGGCGATGTCGGCACCGAGCGCGCCCGGCGACTTCAGCAGGGTGAGGGCCAGCAGGTCGGCGGCGACGGCGACGACCGCGCCGAGGCCGTGCGCCTGCTCGATGACCGGGGCGAGGTCGCGGACGGCGCCGGAGGCGCCCGGGTACTGGAGCAGCACGCCGAAGACTCCGCGCTCGGCGATCTCGGCCGGGATGCCCGCGGAGAGGTCGGCGACGACGGTCTCGACACCGGTCGGGACGGCGCGGGTCTCGATCACGGCGACGGTCTGCGGCAGGGTGTCGGCGTCGATGAGGAAGACGCCGCCCTTGACCTTGGTGACGCGGCGGGCCAGCGCCATGGCCTCGGCGGCGGCGGTGCCCTCGTCCAGCAGGGAGGAGCCGGAGGTGGCCAGGCCGGTCAGGTCGGAGACCACGGTCTGGAAGTTGAGCAGCGCCTCCAGGCGGCCCTGCGAGATCTCCGGCTGGTACGGGGTGTAGGCGGTGTACCAGGCCGGGTTCTCCAGCACGTTGCGCAGGATCACCGGCGGGGTGAAGGTGCCGTAGTAGCCCAGGCCGATCATGGGGGTGAGGACCTGGTTCCGGCCAGCCAGCTCGCGCAGTTCGGCGAGCACCTGGGCCTCGCTGCGGCCGGCGGGCAGGCCGAGCGCGGTCAGGCTGCGGATGGCCTCGGGGACGGCCGCGTCGGACAGCTCGTCCAGGGAGCCGTAGCCGACCTGGGCCAGCATCTTGTCCTGGGCGGCGGCGTCGGGGCCGATGTGGCGGGTCTCGAAGGGACTCGCCTGCTCGAGCTCGGTGAGGGTCGGCTTGGCGTTCATGGGGGTCGAGGCCTCCTGGTCACGGACCGGCGGGGGTGCGCAGCTGCCGACCGGCCGCCGCGGGGGGCCGGGGACGTGCGAACCCGTCAGGCCTCCCCCTCTGTCATCGGTACCTGAGAGCTTCGCCGTACCGGCGCCCGGGGGCATCCTGTCGACTTGCACCGTCGGTGAGGGTGGTGCCGGCGGCTCCTGCGCCAACGGCCCTGCCCTGCTTTCCAGAGTGACCTATCCCACGCGGTACGGATGCCTGAGAGATTCCGGGGAGGAGTTGCTCCTTCGGCGCCCCGGTCCGCCGTCGGCGGGGTCGGGGACTCTCCCGCGCGGGCTCGGCGGTCGCCGCCCAGGGTACCAGCGGGAACCCGTCGGATCACGGGCGCTGTGACGGCCGTCGCAGGTCCGCGACCGTCCCCCGACCGGCCCCCGACCGTCGCCCGGACGGGCCAGCGGGCACCCCGGACGGACCCGCTGCGCTCGCCGGTGTCCGGTTCATGGCGTTTCGTGTGAGATGGCGTCTGGCCAGCTCCTCCAGCCGCCCGTGTCCCCGACCACCCCAGGAGCAGGTGCACTGGAGGACAGCGTGCAGACCGATATCGATCCGCGAGACCTGATCGGGCACAAGGCGGTCGACCGGAACGGTGACAAGATCGGCACGGTCGACGAGGTCTATCTCGACGACGCGACCGGTGAGCCCGAGTGGGCCGCGGTCCGCACCGGGATCTTCGGCCGGGACGCCTTCGTCCCGCTGACCACCAGCGAGTTCTCGGGCGAGGAGCTGCGCGTCCCGTACGACAAGTCGCTGATCAAGGAGTCCCCCGACTTCGGCGTGGGCCAGCACCTCTCGCCCGCGCAGGAGCTCCAGCTCTACCGCTACTACGGGCTGGACACCTCCGGCAGCGGCCGGCCGCAGGCCCCGCAGCCCCCGCAGGGTCCGCCCCCGGCGGGCCGCGGCCAGGGCCAGGACATGGACTTCGGCGCGGTCTCCGGGCCGGCCCCGGCGGCGGGCCGGCCTGCTGCCAACGGCACCAACGGCGCGCCCGCCCCGAACGGCGGCCCCGACGCCGGCGGGCACGGCCGGGGCGAGCAGGGCCGCGGCGCGGAGCACGAGCGCGGCGGCCGGCAGGATCCCCCGGCGGGCGGGCCGCAGGCGGCCGCCACGGTCGCGGTGATGCCCACCGCCGGTACGCGCACCGCCGGCCCGCACGCCACCGCCCAGCAGCCGGCCGAGGACCGGGCGGGCAACGTCCGCACCCTGCACGCCGACCGGCGCCCGGCCGCCGCGCCCGCGCCCGGCCACGCGGCGCCGAGCGGGCCGGTCGAGGTCATCTGCCGCGAGGAGCGGCTGGACATCAGCACCGAGTGGCACGTGCTGGGCACCGCCCGGCTGCGCAAGTACGTCACCTCCGAGGCCGTGGAGCGGCGGGTGCCCGTCGTGCGCGAGCGGGTGCGGGTCGAGCGGGTGCCGGTCACCGACGCCGAGCGCGCCTCGCTGACCGAGCAGGAGATCGCGGAGGCAATGGAGGAGGTCACCCTGCGCGAGGAGCGCCCGGTGGTCCGCAAGTACCTGGCGCCGGTCGAGCGGGTCCGCCTGGTGGTCGAGCGGTACACCGAGGAGGAGGTCGTCCGCGAGGAGCTGCGCCGCGAGCAGGTGGAGGTGCACGACGGCGTGGCCCGGCAACCGTACGGTCCGCAGGCCGCCGAGCGCACGGACGCGGCGCCCGGCGCCGCCGCCGAGCAGGCCGGCCGGCCCGGGCCGCGCGCCGAGGCGGCCGAGCCCCCGGTCGCGCAC
>NZ_JBHWBW010000567.1:2286-4646 GCF_042735675.1 Kitasatospora sp. NPDC059571 | reverse complement strand
CGCCGGGGCAGGGCCCCGGCGCCCCGACGGCGGTGTCCGCGGCTTCTGGCGCTGAGCGCGGCGATGGAGCTGCGCTGGGCCCCGGCGACGTCGGGGACGAGCTGGTGGACGCCGTCCTTGACGATGTGGCGGCCGCCGACCACCACGTGCCGGACGTCGGCGGCGGAGGCGGCGAACACCGCGGTCTCCGCGCCGAGCGCGGGCCGCGGCCCGGCCGTGCGGACGCTGTCCAGCGCGATCGCGGTGAAGTCGGCGAGCGAGCCGGCCTCGATCCGGCCGGCCTCCGGCCAGCCGAGCGAGGCGTGGCCGTCCTCGGCACCCGCCCGGAGCAGCGCGTTGGCCGTCCAGTGCCCGCGGGTGCGGGTGTGCAGCCGTTCGTTGAGCTCCAGCGCCCGGGCCTCCTCGAACGGGTCGATCACCGCGTGGCTGTCGCTGCCGAGGGTGATCGGGCAGCCCGCGCTCGCCAGCCGCCGGGCCGGGCCGATGCCGTCCGCGAGGTCCCGCTCGGTGGTGGGGCACATGCAGATGGCGGTGGAGGTCTCCGACAGCAGCCGGACGTCCTCGTCGGTCAGGTGGGTGGCGTGCACCGCGGAGGTGCGCGGCCCGAGCACGCCGTGGTCGGCGAGCAGCCGGGTCGGGGTGACGCCGTGCGCGGTGAGGCAGGCGTCGTTCTCGGCGGTCTGCTCGGAGAGGTGGACGTGCAGCGGCGCCTTGCGCATCGCCGCCCAGTGCGCGACGGTGCCCAGCTGGTGGGCGGGGACGGCGCGCACCGAGTGGACGGCCGCCCCGATCCTGGCGTGGTCGGCGGCCTTGAGGTCGCAGACCCGCTCGGCCCAGGCGTCGGCGCTCCCGTCGCTGAAGCGCAGCTGCGGCTTGGTCGGCTCGGCGCCGAAGCCGGAGGACAGGTAGCAGGTGTCCAGCAGGGTGATCCTGATGCCGGCCTGGGCGGCCGCCTCGATCAGCGCGTTGCCCATCGCGTTCGGGTCGCCGTAGCGGCCGCCGCCGGGCGCGTGGTGCAGGTAGTGGAACTCGCCGACCGCGGTGATCCCGGCCAGCGCCATCTCCGCGTACACGGCGGTGGCCAGCGCGAGGTAGCTCTCCGGGTCGAGGGCGCCGGCGAAGCGGTACATGGTGTCCCGCCACGTCCAGAACGTCCCGGAGCCGACCTGGACATTGCCGCGCAGCGCCCGGTGGAAGGCGTGCGAGTGGGCGTTGGCCTGGCCGGGCAGCAGCAGCCCGCCGAGCCGGACGGCGCCGGACGGGCACGGCCCGCTCTCCGGGGTGACCTTGGCGATCCGGCCGCCCGGGCCTACGGTGATCAGCACCTCGCGCTCGACCACCGGCCCGTTGGCGTGCGGCAGCCAGGCGTGCTCCGCCCAGTACGTCAGCCCTGACATGCGAGGTCCTCCAGAACGTCGGCGAGCGCGGTGACCCCGGCGAGGCAGTCGGCCTCCTCGGCGTACTCGGCCGGGGAGTGCGACACTCCGCTCGGGTTCCGTACGAACAGCATGGCGGTCGGCACCGCCGATGCCAGGATTCCGGCGTCGTGTCCCGCACCGGTCGGCAGCACCGGCGCACCGCCGAGGGTCTTCGCGATCCGGTCGCGCAGCGGGCCGTCGAAGTCGACGACCGGCGTGTACGACTCGCGGGTGAGCTCGACCCGGACGCCGTCCCGGCCGCCGCGGTCGGCGGCGGCCTGCCGGATCTCCTCCACCACCCGCTCCAGGGTGGCTTCGTCGGCGGCGCGGGAGTCCAGCCAGCCGCGGACGAGGGAGGCGATCGCGTTGGTGCCGTTGGGCTCGACGGCGACCTTGCCGAAGGTCGCCAGTGCGCCGGCCAGCGCCGCCTTCTTCCGTGCCGAGAGCACGGTGGTGGCGAAGGTCAGCATCGGGTCGCGGCGGTCCTCGATCCGGGTGGTGCCGGCGTGGTTGGCCTCGCCGTGGAAGTCGAACCGCCAGCGGCCGTGCGGCCAGATCGCGGACGCGACGCCGATCGGCCGGTCCTCGGCCAGGTAGCGGCCCTGCTCGACGTGGAGTTCGACGAAGGCGCCGATCCGGGCGAGGCGCTCGTGGTCGGCGCCGATCGCGGCCGGGTCGTACCCGGCGCGCTCCATGGCGTCGGGCAGCCGGACGCCGTCGGCGTCGCGCAGCTCGAACGCCTGCTCGGGGGCGAGGACGCCGGCGGCGAGGCGGGAGCCGATGCAGGCGACGCCGAACCGGGCGCCCTCCTCGTCGCCGAAGTTGACGATGGCCAGCGGCCGGGGGAACAGCCCGCCCCCGGGGCGGGGGTGGGGGCCGGGTTGGGGGGGGGCGGTCGGGGGGGGCCAGTCGTGGGCGCGGGCGGTCGCGGCGCGCGGGCTC
>NZ_JBHWBW010000567.1:0-2276 GCF_042735675.1 Kitasatospora sp. NPDC059571 | reverse complement strand
CGCCTCCCGGGGCGCCCACCTCGGCGCCTATTTTCCCTTGGGCCGCCGCCCGGGCTAACTCGGCGCGGCGGGCGCGGTTTTCGTCCAGGGCCGCGAAGGAGGAGACCACGCCGAGCGGGCCGTCGAAGGCGCCGCCGTCCGGCACGGAGTCCAGGTGCGAGCCGGTGACGATCGCGCCCTCGCCCCGCGGGTCGCCGAGCCAGGCCCACTGGTTGCCGTTGCGGTCGAGTTCGTAGTGCAGGCCGCGGGCGCGGGCCTGCTCCTCGAACCAGGCCCGGCACTCGGCGTCCGCGGAGTTCCAGGCGAAGCGGCGGTAGCCGCCGGAGGAGGCGGAGCGGCCCACCGGGAGCAGCTCCGCCCACATCCGCTGGAAGCCGTCGGTCACAGCTCGCCCATGGGGACGCGCACGCCCCGCTCGTCGGCGACCTCGACCGCGCGGTCGTAGCCCGCGTCGACGTGCCGGATGACGCCCATGCCCGGGTCGTTGGTGAGCACCCGGCGGATCTTCTCGCCGGCCAGCGCGGTGCCGTCGGCGACGGTGACCTGGCCGGCGTGGATCGAGCGGCCGATGCCGACGCCGCCGCCGTGGTGGATGGAGACCCAGGAGGCGCCGGAGGCGACGTTGACCATGGCGTTGAGCAGCGGCCAGTCGGCGATCGCGTCGGAGCCGTCCAGCATGGCCTCGGTCTCGCGGTACGGGGAGGCGACCGAACCGCAGTCCAGGTGGTCGCGGCCGATCACGATCGGGGCGGAGAGCTCGCCGGAGGCGACCATGTCGTTGAAGCGCTCGCCGGCCTTGTCGCGCTCGCCGTAGCCGAGCCAGCAGATGCGCGCCGGCAGGCCCTGGAAGTGCACCTTCTCCTGGGCCATCTTGATCCAGCGGTGCAGCGACTCGTTCTCCGGGAAGAGGTCGAGCACGGCCTTGTCGGTCTTGTAGATGTCCTGCGCGTCGCCGGAGAGCGCCGCCCAGCGGAACGGGCCCTTGCCCTCGCAGAACAGCGGGCGGATGTACGCCGGGACGAAGCCGGGGAAGGCGAACGCCCGGTCGTAGCCCGCGAGCTGGGCCTCGCCGCGGATGGAGTTGCCGTAGTCGAAGACCTCGGCGCCGCGGTCCTGGAAGCCGACCATCGCCTCCACGTGGCGGGCCATCGACTCGCGCGAGCGCTGGGTGAACTCGGCGGGCTTGGCGGCCGCATAGTCGGCCATGTCGTCGAAGGCGACGCCGATCGGCAGGTAGCTCAGCGGGTCGTGGGCGCTGGTCTGGTCGGTGACGATGTCGATCGGCGCGTCCATCGCGAGCAGCTGCGGGAAGATCTCGGCGGCGTTGCCGAGCAGGCCGATGGAGAGCGGCTGCTTCTTGTCGCGGGCCTCGACGGCCAGCTGGAGGGCGTGGTCGAGGTTCTTGGCCTCGACGTCGAGGTAGCGGTGCTCGATCCGGCGGGCGATCCGGGACGGGTCGCAGTCGACGCAGATCGCCACGCCGCCGTTCATGGTGACGGCGAGCGGCTGGGCGCCGCCCATGCCGCCGAGACCGGCGGTGAGGGTGATGGTGCCCTCGAGGGTGTTGTTGAACTTCTTGGCCGCGACGGCGCCGAAGGTCTCGTAGGTGCCCTGGAGGATGCCCTGGGTGCCGATGTAGATCCACGAACCGGCGGTCATCTGGCCGTACATGGTGAGGCCGAGCGACTCCAGGCGCCGGAACTCCTCCCAGTTCGCCCAGTCGCCGACCAGGTTCGAGTTGGCGATCAGCACCCGAGGCGCCCACTCGTGGGTCTGCATGACGCCGACCGGCCGGCCGGACTGGACCAGCATGGTCTCGTCCTGCTTGAGGTTCTGCAGGGTGCGGACCATGGCGTCGTACGAGCGCCAGTCGCGGGCGGCCTTGCCGGTGCCGCCGTACACGACCAGCTTGGACGGGTGCTCGGCAACCTCGGGGTCGAGGTTGTTCATGAGCATCCGCAGGGCGGCCTCCTGCTGCCAGCCCTGCGTGGTCAGCTGCGTCCCACGTGCCGCGCGGACCTCACGCGGGCCGCTCACCTGCTCCACCATGCTCCGGCCTCCTTGCGGATGAATTCATTCAGACTTACCGAGACTGAATATATCCAGTCATTCACCGGGAAGCCAGACCTCGGCACCATCCGATCAGGAACCGGGCCCCCCCCCACGGCGGCGGGGCGGGGCGGGGACGGCGAAAAAGCCGGCCCCCGGCCGGCCGGCGGGGGGCCCGGAAAACCCGCCGGGGGGGGGGGGGCGGCTCGGGCCCCCCCCCCCCCCCC
>NZ_JBHWBW010000566.1:0-4668 GCF_042735675.1 Kitasatospora sp. NPDC059571 | reverse complement strand
CCTTCGGCATCTGCGTTGCGGGTGGGCTACCTGGTCTCGGTGACCTTGGCGAGGGCGCGCGGCGCGTCCGGGTCCTGGCCGCGGGCGATGGTGACCTCGTAGGCCAGCTGCTGCAGCGGCAGGATCTCCAGGATCGGCTGGACCTCCTCGGGCACCCCGGCCGGGAGTGCGAAGCCGGCCGAGGCCGCCTCCACCTGGGCCTGCTGGCCGATCACCACGAGGTCGGCGCCCCGGCCGCGGAGCCGGTCCAGCACGGGCTGGAGCGCCTCGCCGCCCTTGCCGTCCGGGACGATCGCGATCACCGGCGAGACGTTGTCGACCATGGCGAGCGGGCCGTGCAGCAGGTCCGCGCCGGAGAACGGCGAGGCCGGGATGTACGTGGTCTCCATGAGCTTCAGCGCCGCCTCGCGGGCGGTCGGGTAGCCGTAGCCGCGCGAGGTGATGACCAGGCGCTGGGCGAAGCGGTACCGCTCGGCCAGGGCCCTGACCTCCTCGCGGCGCTCCAGGATGCCGGCCGCCAGGCCCGGCAGGTCCTTGGCGGCCGCACCCTCGCCGCCGCGCAGGCCCTCCACGAAGAGGTACAGCGCGAGCAGCTCGGCGGTGTAGGTCTTGGTGGCCGGCAGCGCCTTCTCCAGGCCCGCGAGGACGTCGATGTGGAACTCGGAGACCTCGGCCAGCGGGGAGTCGGCGTTGTTGGTGACCGCCAGGGTGATGGCGCCGGCCTCGCGGGCGGCCTTGGTGGAGGCCACCAGGTCGGGCGAGCCGCCGGACTGGCTGACGGTGATCACCAGGCAGTCGGCGAGGTCGGGCTTGGCGCCGTAGGCGGTGGTGGTGGACATGGAGGTCAGGCCCGCCGGCTTGCCCAGCAGGACCTCGATCAGGTACTTGGCGTACAGCGCGGCGTTGTCGGAGGTGCCGCGGGCGGTGAGCAGGACGAAGCGCGGGTTGCGGGCGGCGATCTCCGCCGCGATCTCGCGGATCCTCGGGGCGCCCTCGTCGAGGATGCGCTGCAGGACGGCCGGCTGCTCGGCCATCTCCGCCGCCATGATCCTGCCAGGGACAGAGACGGTCTGCGGGTCGGACATCGTGGTGCCTCCGTTGAGATGGTTCAACCCCGGCGGGCGAATGCCCGGCGGGGACCTCATGACGGCGGCGAGTCCGCACACTCGCTGCGGTGGGTGTTCCCCGACGATCCTACGGGTGCCCGGGCCCCGGAGCACACTCCGGAGCCCGGTCCGCGGATCAGGAGGGGTTGTTGATCAGCTGGTCGATCTTGGCGTCGGCGGTCTTGGTGGCCTGGTCGACCGAGGTGCCGGAGAAGATCGCATTGAGCATGTCGACCAGCACGTTCTGCTTCTCCACGGCGGCCCAGCCGGGCGCGACCGGGGTGAACCAGGCGTCCGGGACGGCGTTGGCGGCGGCCGCGGTGGCCGGATTCTCCTTGAGCGGTGCCAGCTGGGTGAGGTTGTTGGGCAGGGTCTCCTTGTCGGCCAGGATCTGCTCCGACCTGGTGCTGGTGAACATCCGGATCCAGTCCTTGGCGAGCTCCTGGACCGGCGACTTCGCGGTCACCGCGAGGTCGGAGCCGCCGATGAAGGACGGCAGCGGCTTGCCGTTGGGGCCGGGCATGCCGGCGACCTTGACGGCGTCCTTGAGCTTGGGGTCGCCGGAGAGCGGGTCGAGCGCCGCCGAGGCCTCCCAGCCGTTGCCGTACAGCATCGCGGTCTTGTGCTTGCCGAGCACCGCGGCCTGGTTCAGCTCGTTGGCCGTCAGGTCGCCGTGGTTGTACTTCTTCACCAGCTCGACGAAGTGCGCGATGCCGTCCTGGGCCTTGGCCTCGTTGAGCGTGCCGTGCCAGCGGCCGCCGTTGTCGAAGCGCGCGATCGTGCCGCCGTACGCGGCGACGTAGGACATGGCCGCGTACCAGTAGGGGCCGGGCAGGTAGAGGGCGGAGAAGGCGCCGCCCCGGTTCTTCGCCTGGATCCGGTCGAGCGCGGAGAGCAGCTCGTCCTCGGTGGCCGGGACCTGCGAACTCCCGGTCGCCTCCTGGAACATCGCCGAGTTGTAGAGGGCGACGCGGGCGCCGGCGTAGTACGGCACGCAGAACAGCTTGCCCTGGTAGGTACAGGTGTTGACGAGGCCTCGGATCCAGGTGTCGTTGTTGTCGAACGACGTGCGGTCCACCGTGGCGAGCGAGCCGTTGAGGATGTACTTCATCGTCTCGGTGTTGCCCAGTTCGACGACGTCCGGCGGGTTGTTGGCCTGGAGCGCGGCGTCCAGGTTGCCGATCTTGTCCTTCCAGGTCTGGTACTGGAGGCGGAGTTCGACCTTCGGGTACTTCGCCGCGAACTCGTCGTTGACCTGCTGGACCAGCTCCGGCCAGCTGCTCTGGGCCTCGCCCATCAGCCAGACGTTCACCGTCCCGGTCGCGTTCGCCGGCTTCGAGGGGTCGTTCGCCGACGCCCCGCCCGGCGTGCTGCTGCACCCCGCGACCGCGGCCGCCAGGGCCGCGGCACCGATCGCCGCTGTCAGCCGACGCTTCACGCTTTCCTCCAGGGTCGGGTGAAGGTCTGCGCTTTGGTACAGACCAGTTTGAGCGAGCGTGGACCAGACCACTTGTCGCGTCAACGGCGCACCGGCACACACGCACCAGTCGTTGCAGAGCCGTTGCCAAGCGTGCGCGCTGCGTGACTGCACACTCACCACACGCTCCCTTGAGGGCCTCTTAAGGGGCAGTTGAGGGTGCGTTAGGGCTGGCGGTGGTTTGTCGACCATCTATGGCGTTTCATGCCCGGTCCGCACCTTTTGCCCGGCGGGATGGTCCAGTCCAAGGCCCCTCGGCCACCAGACGCACACGGGCGTGTCAAGCGTTGATAACGGTGTGCGCGGAGCCGGCGCGAAACCCTTGACGGTGTTCTTTGGTCCATGCCAATCTCCAGGGCAGTTGGTCTACACCAATGGTCTACTCCTCAAGCCGGTCAGCAGCTCCACCCCCGCTCGTCCACCCCCGCTCCCACCGGTGACACTCCCCCCGGCACGCCGCTTCAGGGCCTTGGCCCAACAGCCCGGTGCCATCCCTTGCTCATCCCTCTGGAGGATGGTTTGAACCGCAAGCTCGCCGCCGTGGCCGCCATTGCCACTGTGCTCGTCGCCTCGGCCTGCTCCTCGTCCGGTTCCTCCGGCGACGCCAAGCAGGCGACCCTCAGCAAGGACGGCAAGGGCAAGAAGATCACCGTCTGGCTGATGGACGACGCGCAGAAGGGCTGGCCGGACGTCGTCGAGGCCGCCAAGAAGCAGTTCAAGGACCAGACCGGCGCCGACGTCGACATCCAGTGGCAGACCTGGACGAACTACACCACCAAGCTCGACACCGCGCTGCTCTCCGGCAACGCCCCCGACGCGCTGGAGCTCGGCAACACCCAGACCGCCAAGTACATCGAGGCCGGCTCCTTCGTCGACCTCACCGGCGTGAAGTCGCAGTTCGACAACTCCGACAAGTACCTGGACTCGCTCGCCGCCTCCGGCCAGACCGCGGACGGCTCCAAGACCTACGCGATCCCGTACTACGCCGGTGCCCGCGTCCTGATCTACCGCAAGGACCTGTTCGCCGCGGCCGGCGTCACCAACCCGCCGACCACCCTGGCCGAGCTGAAGGACGCCCTCACCAAGGTCAAGGCCGCCAACGCCGCCACCCCGAACTTCTCCGCCCTCTACCTCCCGGGCCAGAACTGGTACACCGCCGCCTCCTTCGGCGCCGGCACCTTCGGCGTCAAGGGCATCGTCGCCAAGTCGAGCGGCGACAAGTGGACCGGCACCCTGACCGACCCGAAGTTCGTCGAGGGCGTCAAGACCTGGAACGACCTGCAGAAGACCTTCTCGGTCGGCGGCACCACCACCGACGAGGCCACCCAGGACGCCCTGATGGCCAAGGGCAACATCGCCGCCATCGTCGGCGCCGGCTGGGAGGTCGGCTCGGTCGCCGACCCGAAGACCGGTGACCCGAGCCTGAAGGACAAGCTCGCCACCATCGCCCTGCCGGGCACCGCCGCGGGCGCCCCGACCCCGGCCTTCCTCGGCGGCTCCGACCTGGCCGTCCCGGCCAAGGCCGCCAACCCGGGCCTGGGCGCGACCTTCCTGCAGATCTTCACCAACACCCAGCAGCAGACCGCGCTGGCCAAGTTCGCGATCCCGAACGCCAAGAACCTGGTCGCCGCCTACAAGGCCGCCGCTCCGGCCAACAAGGCCACCGGTGACGCGGCCGAGGGCCAGACCTGGTTCATCCCGAACTCGCCGCTGTGGTCCGGTGCCGACGAGACCGCGCTGAAGAACGCCTTCGGTGCGATCGCCGCCGGCGGCGACCCGGCCGCCGAGCTCAAGAAGGCCGAGGACTCGGTCGTCAAGGACCTGAACGGCTGAACCCGCTGAGGCGCGCCCGGGAGTTCCGCCGGACTCCCGGGCCGCCGGCACCGAGCGCCGAAGGGGGTGGGGGCCGCGCCGGCTCGCCGCCCACCCCCCCCCGGGGGCCGTGGGCGGGCTGGGGGCGCGGGGCGGGGGGCCGCGGCCCGCGCGCCCGCGGGGGCCGGGCGGGGTTCGCTTGGCGGGCGGGTTGTCGGCCGTGATGGTCGGCGCGGTGACGGCCCACCAGCCTGGTTCTGTCATGTCTTATGG
>NZ_JBHWBW010000565.1:0-4671 GCF_042735675.1 Kitasatospora sp. NPDC059571 | reverse complement strand
CCCCAAAGGGTGGCGGCGCGCCGGTCCGCTTGCTGAATCGCCATTTTTGTCCGAATCACTTCCTATCCTGGCCGGACTATGGTGCGGCAGCTCGGAGAACTCGAGAACGACATCATGACCAGGGTCTGGCAGTGGAACCGCCCGGTCACCGTTCGCGAGGTCCTGCAGGATCTGCAGTCGGAACGCGATATCGCTTACACCACCGTCATGACGGTGCTGGACAAGCTCTACCGAAAGGGCTGGCTGCGCCGCGAGCAGGCCGGCCGGGCCTATCGATATGAACCGGTGTCCTCCCGCGAGGCGTACACCGCGGCGCTGATGAACGACGCCTGGGCGACGAGCGACAATCCCGCGGCGGCGCTGGTGCACTTCTTCGGCCTGATGTCCCCGGAACAGCGCGAGGCGCTCCGGGACGCGCTGCGGGTGGCCGCCGTCCTTCCCGCGGAACCGGAACGGCCGGAGGGCGGACCCGGCGGCGCCGAAAGCGATACCGGGGAGACCGGCGGCGGCCCGACGCGATAGCGTCCCGCCATGGATGTCACCATCCGCCGGGCGCGGACCACCGATGTGCGGGCAGTGCGACGGCTCATCGACTCCTACTCGCGCGACGGCATTCTGCTCGACAAGCCCACCGTCACTCTGTTCGAGGCCGTGCAGGAGTTCTGGGTCGCCGAGCGCGACGACACCGGCGCGGTGGTCGCCTGCGGCGCGCTGCACGTGATGTGGGAGGACCTGGCGGAGGTCCGCACGCTGGCGGTGGACCCCTCCTGCAAGGGGCACGGCATCGGCCACGTTCTCCTGGAGAAGCTGCTGCAGACCGCCCGCTGGCTCGGCGTCCGTCGGATTTTCTGCTTGACGTTCGAGGTGGCGTTCTTCGCGAAACACGGTTTCGTCGAGATCGGCGAGACCGACGACCGTACCGCGGATCCGGCCGCGGTCGCCGCAGAAGTCTATGAAGAACTCCTGCGTTCGTACGATGAAGGTGTTGCGGAGTTCCTGGACCTGGAGCGGGTGAAGCCCAACACCCTGGGCAACTCGCGGATGCTCTTGCACCTCTGAGCCGAGCGTGCGCCCCTTCCGTGCGGTACTGCGGCGGCAGAGGGGTTTGTGTTTTCCGGGGAAAGGCGGTTTCCTTTGCCTAGGCAATGGCTCGTTAACTCGGAAAGGGAAGCCCGTGGCACAGAGGGTGCAGGTCATTCTTGAAGACGATCTCGACGGCGGCTCCGCGGACGAGACGGTGACGTTCGCCCTCGACGGCGTCGCCTACGAGATCGACCTGAAGAGCGCCAACGCCGAGAAGCTCCGCGATCTGCTGGCCCCGTACGTCGACAAGGGCCGGAAGCAGAGCGGTCGCATCACCGGCGCCCGGCGCAGCAGCGGCCGCACGTCCGGCCGCCCGGCCGCCGCGGCGGCCCCGGACACCGCCAAGATCCGGAACTGGGCGAAGGAGAACGGCTACGACATCAACGACCGCGGCCGCGTGCCCGGTGAGATCAAGGCCGCCTACGACAAGGCGCACGCCTCCTGAGGACGGCAGGCGGCCCGGGACCGGCCGGTGGGCCGGTCGGCCGGGCGCACCCCGACCGGCGGTCGCACGACCGTTCGGTCGGGCGACGGGCGGCGGAACGCCCGCGGGCTGTGCGAGGCTGGAGGGAGCGGATCGGTCACCAGGCCCGCCCGACCGGCGGCCTCCCGTGGCCGGACCGGCCCGATCCGGCCTGAGCCGCCGTCATCCGGTGGGCGCCGACCGGCGATCCGGGGCGACTTCTCGCCAGGCGAACAGCGCCACCGTGGAAACAGCGCGAATCTCTCCCGGATACCGGGTATGAATGCAGGTGGGCGGGGTCGCAAGGCCCCTTCCACGACAGTTCGCGCGGCCGACCGACCGGCGTCGGATTCTTGTTCGCCGATGGCGTAGCGGCAATCCGGTGCATCAGGGCCCCCTGTGGGAACACCGTCTCCCAGCATCAGGTTGGGATGGGTGTCGGCTGGTCGCGCAGCATGATGTCCCCACGCGAGTGGGGTTGTCCGTGGGCCGCGCCGCTGAGCGGGACTAGCATGCGGAAGGACAGGGCGGGGACGGACCCCGAACTGGCCGACCGCTCTGAGGAGCGAAAACGATGTTCGAAAGGTTCACCGACCGCGCGCGGCGGGTTGTCGTCCTGGCTCAGGAAGAAGCCCGGATGCTCAACCACAACTACATCGGCACCGAGCACATCCTCCTGGGTCTGATCCACGAGGGTGAGGGTGTCGCCGCCAAGGCCCTGGAGAGCCTCGGGATCTCGCTCGAGGCGGTCCGGCAGCAGGTCGAGGAGATCATCGGCCAGGGGCAGCAGGCCCCGTCCGGCCACATCCCCTTCACCCCCCGGGCGAAGAAGGTCCTGGAGCTGTCGCTCCGCGAGGCCCTTCAGCTCGGTCACAACTACATCGGCACCGAGCACATCCTGCTCGGCCTGATCCGCGAGGGCGAGGGCGTCGCCGCCCAGGTCCTGGTGAAGCTGGGCGCCGATCTGAACCGGGTGCGCCAGCAGGTCATCCAGCTGCTCTCCGGGTACTCCGGCGGCGGCAAGGAGTCGGCGACCGCCGGCGGCCCCGCCGAGGGCACCCCCTCCACCTCCCTCGTCCTCGACCAGTTCGGCCGGAACCTCACCCAGGCCGCCCGCGAGGCGAAGCTCGACCCGGTGATCGGGCGCGAGAAGGAGATCGAGCGGGTCATGCAGGTGCTGTCCCGCCGCACCAAGAACAACCCGGTGCTGATCGGCGAGCCCGGCGTCGGCAAGACCGCCGTCGTCGAGGGCCTGGCCCAGGCGATCGTCAAGGGCGAGGTCCCGGAGACGCTCAAGGACAAGCAGCTCTACACCCTGGACCTCGGCGCCCTGGTCGCCGGCTCCCGGTACCGCGGTGACTTCGAGGAGCGCCTGAAGAAGGTCCTCAAGGAGATCCGCACCCGCGGCGACATCATCCTGTTCATCGACGAGCTGCACACCCTGGTCGGCGCGGGCGCCGCCGAGGGCGCCATCGACGCCGCCAGCATCCTCAAGCCGATGCTGGCCCGCGGCGAGCTGCAGACCATCGGTGCCACCACGCTCGACGAGTACCGCAAGCACCTGGAGAAGGACGCCGCGCTGGAGCGCCGCTTCCAGCCGATCCAGGTCGCCGAGCCGTCGCTGCCGCACACCATCGAGATCCTCAAGGGCCTGCGCGACCGGTACGAGGCGCACCACCGCGTCTCGATCACCGACGCCGCCCTGGTCGCCGCCGCCACCCTGGCCGACCGGTACATCTCGGACCGCTTCCTGCCGGACAAGGCGATCGACCTGATCGACGAGGCCGGCTCCCGGATGCGCATCCGCCGGATGACCGCGCCGCCGGACCTGCGCGAGTTCGACGAGAAGATCGCCGAGGTCCGCCGCGAGAAGGAGAGCGCGATCGACGCGCAGGACTTCGAGAAGGCCGCCTCGCTGCGCGACGACGAGAAGCAGCTGCTCACCGCGAAGGCCAAGCGGGAGAAGGAGTGGAAGGCCGGCGACATGGACGTCGTCGCCGAGGTGGACGAGGAGCTCATCGCCGAGGTCCTGGCCACCGCCACCGGCATCCCGGTCTTCAAGCTGACCGAGGAGGAGTCCTCCCGCCTGCTGCGCATGGAGGACGAGCTGCACAAGCGCGTCATCGGCCAGAAGGACGCCATCAAGGCGCTCTCCCAGGCCATCCGGCGCACCCGTGCGGGCCTCAAGGACCCGAAGCGCCCCGGCGGCTCGTTCATCTTCGCCGGTCCGTCCGGCGTCGGTAAGACCGAGTTGTCCAAGACGCTGGCGGAGTTCCTCTTCGGCGACGAGGACGCGCTGATCGCGCTCGACATGTCCGAGTTCTCGGAGAAGCACACCGTCTCCCGGCTGTTCGGCTCCCCGCCCGGATACGTGGGCTACGAGGAGGGCGGCCAGCTCACCGAGAAGGTGCGCCGCAAGCCGTTCTCCGTCGTCCTCTTCGACGAGGTGGAGAAGGCCCACCCGGACATCTTCAACTCGCTGCTGCAGATCCTGGAGGACGGCCGCCTGACCGACTCCCAGGGCCGCGTGGTCGACTTCAAGAACACGGTCATCATCATGACCACCAACCTCGGTACCCGGGACATCTCCAAGGGCTTCAACCTGGGCTTCGCGGCCACGGGCGACGCCACCAGCGGGTACGAGCGGATGAAGGCGAAGGTCAGCGAGGAGCTCAAGCAGCACTTCCGGCCGGAGTTCCTGAACCGTGTCGACGACATCGTGGTGTTCCACCAGCTGTCCGAGGACGACATCATCCAGATCGTCGACCTCATGATCGCCAAGGTGGACGGTCGTCTCAAGGACCGCGACATGGGCCTGGAGCTCAGCGTCGAGGCCAAGAAGCTGCTGGCGAAGAAGGGCTACGACCCGATCCTGGGCGCCCGCCCGCTGCGCCGGACGATCCAGCGCGAGATCGAGGACCACCTCTCCGAGAAGATCCTCTTCGGCGAGCTGCGCGCCGGCCACATCGTGGTCGTCGGCACCGAGGGCGAGGGCAAGGAAGCGAAGTTCACCTTCCGCGGCGAGGAGAAGTCGCCGGTTGCCGACACCCCGGCGGCGGTCGGCTCGCCCGGCCCGGATCTCACGAAGTAACCCGCAGTAACTGAAAAGGCATAGGCCCCGGCGA
>NZ_JBHWBW010000564.1:0-4697 GCF_042735675.1 Kitasatospora sp. NPDC059571 | reverse complement strand
CGCCGGCCGGCAGGGCCGCTCGGGGTGGTGCCGGGTCACGGACTCGGCGGTCACTTGTCCTTGGTGTTCAGGTCGAAGTACCAGATCCCGAGGATCTCCTGGCTCTTCTGGTTGGCCTCGACCACCGTCACGGTGGTGGTGCCGCTGGAGTTCAGCACGGTGGAGGCGAGCACCGAGCCGGACCACGTCGAGCCGCGGACGTCCTGGGCGAGCGGGGCCTGGCCCTGCGAGCCGCCGTCGGTGAAGGAGAACCAGCCGTTGTCCGCGACCTCGGTGGGCACGCCCACGCCGATCCGGTCGCTGGACACCACGTCCAGCTTCGGCAGGGAGTCCTTCTCGCGGGCCGCCTTGGCGTCCACCTGGCACTTGGCCAGCGCGTCCTGCGGGATCGCCTTGCCGTTGTTGTAGCAGAACGGCGTGGCGCGGACGGTGTCCGTCCCGACGGTCAGGGTCACCTGCCGCTCCGGCGGCTTGCCCTGGCTGCTGGCGTACGCGATGGAACCGCCGACCGTGCCGGCGCCGATCACGACCACGGCGCCGATGGCGGCGATTGCACGGGTGCTGAGGCTCATGGGCAAGAGGCTACCGGGCTTTCGCGATCACGCGACGCGGGGGTCGCCGCGCCGCCCCGGTCATGCCACGCGTGGCCGAGCCGGCGATC
Source organism: Kitasatospora sp. NPDC059571 (assembly GCF_042735675.1). Classification (NCBI taxonomy): domain Bacteria; kingdom Bacillati; phylum Actinomycetota; class Actinomycetes; order Kitasatosporales; family Streptomycetaceae; genus Kitasatospora; species Kitasatospora sp. NPDC059571. The sequence goes on along the minus strand of NZ_JBHWBW010000564.1, from coordinate 4,036 downwards.
CGTGCACCCCCACCTTCACCAGGGAGCGCAGCGTCCACAGCAGCACCAGCGCCACCACCGCGGCCGCGATCGACAGCCCGAGCGTGGCGTTCAGCGGCAGCGAGATGCCGACCACCCCGCCCGCCACCCAGCACAGCTGCAGCAGCGTCTCCGAGCGCGCGAAGGCCGAGGTCCGTACCGACTCCGGCACGTCCCGTTGGATCAGCGCGTCCAGCGCCAGCTTCCCCAGCGACGCCGCCAGCCCGGACGCCGCCGCGAACAGCGCCACCGTCAGCAGGCTGTACCAGAGCGCGGCGGCCGTCGCCGCCACCGTGGCCACGGCCAGCATCGCCGTCACGATCGCCTCCGAGCCGCGGGTGCGCAGCCAGGAGCCCAGCACCGAGCCCAGCGCGTTGCCGATGCCCGCCGACGCCGCCACCACGCCCAGCGCCGCGGTGGCCGGCAGCCCGCCGACCGGCTCGCTGCGGATCAGGAAGGCCAGGAACATCACCAGGAAGCCGACCAGCCAGCGCAGCGCCGACACCCCGCGCAGCGCCAGGATCACCGACGGGCCGACCGTTCGCAGCGTCGCCTTCCCCGGCACCGGCCCGTGCTCCTCCGCGTGCAGCACCGCACGCTGCTCGCCCTTGGCCGAGTCCACCTTGTGCGGCAGGTGGAAGGCCATCAGGGTGCCCACCACGAACACCAGGAACGCGCCGCGCAGCGGCCAGCCGGGACCGATCAGGTGCAGCAGCCCGCCCACCCCGGCCGCGACCATCGTCGCCAGCAGCCCGGCCAGCGTCACCCGCGAGTTCGCCTTCACCAGCGACAGCTGCGGCGGCAGCAGCCGCGGCACCACCACGCTGCGCACCACCCCGTACGCCTTCGAGGCGACCAGCACCCCGAGCGCCTCCGGATAGAGCGCGATCCCGCCCCCGGTCACCGACCCGGCCATCGTCCACGCCAGCACCGCGCGCGCCAGCATCGACATCGCCATCGCGGACCGGCGGCCGTGCGGCAGCCGGTCCAGCAGCGGGCCGATCACCGGCGCCAGCACCGCGAACGGCGCCATCGTGATCAGCAGGTAGAGGGCGACCCGGCCGCGGGCCTCGCCGGTCGGCACCGAGAAGAAGATCGTGGAGGCCAGCGCCACGGTGATCAGCATGTCGCCGAAGGAATTCAGGGCATGAAGCTCGATCAGCTTCGCCAGGCCCGACTCGCCGGCGCCCTCCGCCGACGTCGCCCGGCGGATCCGCCGCCCCGTGCCGTGCACCACCCGGCCCGTCCGCACGCCCGCCGCGGACGCCCCCCGGACCAGCACATTGCGCGCCCGCCCCGCCCGGACCTGCGCGGACGGCCCCTCCGGCGGGAGGTCCGCGCCGTCCGCCGGGGGCTCCTGGGGCTGCTGTCGCGGCACAGCCGAGGGCTGCGAAGGGCCCTCCGGCTGCGGAGCGCCCACGCCGTGCTGCGACGGGGTCTCGTCCGCCACATCTGCCATCCTGCCCGAGAATGACCCGCCGTACGACCGTTACCGCCCGGCAACCGCGTTCGCGGCGCACGCGCACCGGACACAACGCCCCGGGCTGTGCCCACCCACCGACCGGCGGGTAGCCTGCAGTACGCGTACGTGGCGCGGGGGCGGCGCGGCCGGTGCCCGGACGCCTTCCGGTCGCGCAGAATAGAAGTGCCGCCGCACAGGGCATCATTCGCCTGAGCGGGGCGGCCGACGCGGGCCGACCGCTGGACAACAGGACTGGGAGAGAATCGACGCCGTGAGCGCTGCGATGCGAAGCCGTACCCCCGACCGGCTCTGTGCCGAGGCCGTCGAACTCGCCCGCCAGGCCGCCGTCGAGATGGTCGGGCCGGAGACCGTCGGCGCCCACCTGGGCGCCCGCGCGGACGCCGACCGGGTCGTCACCCACTCCTTCGAGTGCCTCGACGCCGCCTACCGAGGCTGGTACTGGGCGGTCACCGTGGCCCGCGCCCCGCGGGCCAAGAACGTCACCGTCGACGAGGCCGTGCTGCTGCCCGGCGACGAGGCCGTCCTCGCCCCCCAGTGGGTGCCGTGGAGCGAGCGGCTGCGCCCCGGCGACATGGGCCCCGGCGACCTGCTGCCCACCGGCGCCGACGACCCGCGCCTGGAGCCCGGCTGGAGCGGCGAGGACGAGCCCGCGCCCAACTCCGCGATCGCCGAGGCCGCGCAGGAGGAGGTCGTGCTCACGGACCCGCACATCCAGCCCGCCCCGGCCCGCGCCCAGATCGGCTCCGTCGCCGAGGAGCTCGGCATGGCCCGCCCCCGGGTGCTGTCCCGGCTCGGCCTGCACCTGGCCGCCGAGCGCTGGGACTCCGCCTACGGGGCGCAGACGCCCATGGCGCAGGCCGCCCCGGCCAACTGCGACACCTGCGGCTTCCTCGTCCCGATCGGCGGCTCGCTCGGCCAGGCGTTCGGCGTGTGCGGCAACGAGTTCGGACCGGCCGACGGCCAGGTCGTCGCCTTCGGCTACGGCTGCGGCGGCCACTCCGAGGCCGCCGTGCTGCCCGCCCCGCCGACCCCCTCCGAGCTGATCCTCGACGAGACCGTCGTCGAGCCGCTCCAGCTGCACCCCGACCGCACCGGCGGCTCCGTGGAGCCCGACGCGCCCACCGAGGAGCTCGGGCACGCCTGACCCGACATCGCCCCCGGGCGCCACGGCCACCCCGGACAGGGAAGAATGCCGACCGTACGCAGGATGCAGACGGCGGAAGGCGGCAGGGCCAGTGGAGCCTCGGATCATCGGCGGTACGGACGGGCAGGCGGCGGACGTCTTCGACACGGCCGGCCTGCGCCACCGCGTCCTCGACGCCTGGACGGCCGCCCCCGCCCGCTTCCGCGAGGACGCCAACGCCGAGGAGGAGCTCGCGCTCGGCGGCTACCGCGACCGCCTGATCGTCGAGCTCGCCCAGAACGCCGCCGACGCGGCCGCCCGCGCGAACGCCGCCCCCGGGCGGCTGCGGCTCACCCTGCGGGACGGCGTCCTCGCGGCCGCCAACACCGGCGCGCCGCTGGACGCCACTGCGGTCGAGTCGCTCTCCACCCTGCGCGCCTCCGCCAAGCGCGCGGACGGCGCGCCGTCCGTGGGCCGCTTCGGCGTCGGCTTCTCCGCCGTCCTCGCGGTCACCGACGAGCCCGCCGTGCTCTCCAGCCACGGCTCCGTCCGCTGGTCGCTGGCCGAGGCCCACGCGCTCACCGCCGACCGCCCCCAGCTCGCCGAGGAACTGCGCCGCCGCGAGGGCCACGTCCCGCTGCTGCGCCTGCCCTTCCCCGCCGAGGGCGCCGCACCCGCCGGCTACGACACCGTCGTCGTCCTGCCGCTGCGCGACGCAGCCGCCGAGGACCTCACCCGCCGGCTGCTCGCCGATATCGACGACGCCCTGCTGCTCACCCTCCCCGGGCTCGCCGAGATCGCCGTCGAGACCCCGGACGGCGTGCGCACCCTGACCCGAGGCGCCGACGAGCAGCGCCCCGACGGCATCACCGGCGTCACCATCACCGACGGCACGACGCAGACCCTCTGGCAGACCGTCACCGCCGGCGGCACCGTCGCCCCCGAACTGCTCGCCGACCGCACCACCGAGGAGCGCGCCCGGCCCTGGTGGTCGGTGACCTGGGCCGTCCCGGTCTCCGACACCGGCGTGCCGCAGGCGCTCGGCACCACCCCCGTGGTGCACGCCCCCACCCCGAGCGACGAACCGCTCGGCGTGCCCGCGCTGCTGATCGCCGGCTACCCGCTCGACTCCACCCGGCGACACGTCGCCCCCGGCCCGCTCACCGACTTCCTCACCGAGCGCGCCGCCGACGCCTACGCCGACCTGCTCCGCGCCCGCGGCGCCGACCTCGGCTCGCTCTCCCTCGTGCCCGGCCGGCTCGGCCACGGCACCCTCGACAACGCGCTGCGCGCCGCGATCCTGGACCGCCTTCCCGGCACCCCCTTCCTGCCGCACCCCGGCCCGGTCGAGGACGGCACTCCGGCGCTGCGGCCCCGCGACGCCACCCTGCTGGAGGGCGCCGACACCTCGG
>NZ_JBHWBW010000563.1:0-4711 GCF_042735675.1 Kitasatospora sp. NPDC059571 | reverse complement strand
AGGAACCCCTCCGCGGGGCCGGCGCCCAAGCGCCGCCGCGGCGGGCTCGTCGCGCTGATCGCCGCGGTCGCGCTGGTGGCCGGCATCGCCGGCGGCGCGATCGGCGTCGCGGTCGCGGACGGCGACAACGGCTCCGGCGGCGCCTCGCACAGCAGCACCACGGTCAGCGTCAGCGACAGCCGCAAGGTGACCGACCGGGCGCCCGACTCGGTGGCCGGCATCGCCGCCAAGGCACTGCCCAGCACCGTCACCATCAAGGCCTCCGGCTCGCAGGAGTCGGGGACGGGCACCGGCTTCGTCTTCGACACCGAGGGCCACATCCTCACCAACAACCACGTGGTCGCCCCGGCGGCCAACGGCGGCAAGCTGACGGTCAAGTTCTCCGACGGCTCCTCGTACAGCGCCTCGGTGGTCGGCCGTGCCCAGGGCTACGACGTGGCCGTGGTCAAGCTCGACAACCCGCCGAAGGAGAAGCTCAACCCGCTGCCGCTCGGCGACTCCGACAAGGTCGCGGTCGGCGACGCCACCATCGCCATCGGTGCGCCGTACGGCCTGGAGGGCACCGTCACCACGGGCATCATCAGCGCCAAGGACCGCCCGGTCGCCTCCGGCGACGACACCGGCGCCCAGGCCTCGTACATGAACGCCCTGCAGACCGACGCCTCGATCAACCCGGGCAACTCCGGCGGCCCGCTGCTCAACGCCTCCGGCGCGGTGATCGGCATCAACTCGGCGATCCAGTCCAACACCAGCGGCTCCGGCCGGGCCGGCTCGATCGGCCTCGGCTTCGCCATCCCGATCAACCAGGCCAAGTGGGTCGCCGAGACGCTGATCAAGGACGGCACCCCGGTCTACGCGATCCTCGGCGTGCTGCGCAACGACGACTACAAGGGCGACGGCGCGCAGATCCAGACCGCGGCCGTCCAGGGCACCCCGGCGGTCACCCCCGGCGGCCCGGCCGACCAGGCGGGCCTCAAGGCCGGCGACGTGATCACCAAGCTCGGCGGCATCCCGATCGACAGCGGCCCGACCCTGGTCTCCGAGATCTGGACGCACAAGCCCGGCGAGAAGGTCCAGGTCGAGTACACCCGCGACGGCAAGGCCGCCACGACCACCGTCACCCTCGGCGAGCGCAAGGGCGACAACTGACCCCGGACCCGGAACGGAGTGCACCGAACCGGCTCCGACCCGTTAGGCTGACCCCCGCCAGGAGGGTTGCCCGAGCGGCCTAAGGGAACAGTCTTGAAAACTGTCGTGGCCTCTGGTCACCGTGGGTTCAAATCCCACACCCTCCGCGTGTGAGGAAGAAGTACCTGCTCAGGGCGGGTGCCGACATCGGTCGGCACCCGCCCTTCGCGTTCTCCGCCCCGGGCTGCCGTGCCGGGCCGGCGGGTCAGGGGTTCAGCGCGGGGACGAAGCCGCCGCGGGCCGTGCCGTCGGTGAGGACCGCGGACCAGTCCAGGGTGTTGGGGTCGGCCGGGAGCGCGGGCAGGGACACCACGGCGGCTCCGCCGGCCCGTTCCACGGCCTCGCGCCAGATGCCGAGCGCCTCCAGCGCGGCCGCCGGTTCGGCGATGGCGCCGCCGACCGCGGGGATGAGGCAGCCGGCGTCGCCCGGGCCGTCCAGCAGGCACATCGTCCCCATCGGTGCGACCGACCAGCCCGGGCAGAGCGGCAGCTGGGCGTCCGGGGCGTGCAGCGGCGGCAGCGCGTCGTGGACGGGCGCCCCGTCGAGCAGGAGCAGCGGGGTCTCGGCCGGCACGAAGTGGGCCTTGTCGGGAGGCAGCAGCATGCGGGCCATTGTGGATCACCGCTGGTGGGAGCCGTTCCCCGGGGCGGCGGTAGCCCGGACGGACCGCCCCGCCTTGCCCGCCCGCCGTGCCGGGCCTCCGATGGTGGTGGCACACACCCGGCCCGTACCGTCCTGCCCGCCAGGCCCGGTACCGCCCGAGGACAGGAGCAGCGATGTACCTCCGTACCGTCTACGCCACCGGCGACCCCGCACGCATCGACCAGGTCCTGGACACCATCCGGGCGGAGGCGCCCCGGATGCTGGCGTCCCAGCCCGGCTACCGCGGGTACGGCCTGTTCGCCGACCGCGAGCTCGGCAAGATCGCGATGGGCAGCTGGTGGGAGACCGAGGCGGACCGGGAGAACAGCGACGCGCAGCTGAAGGACAGGCGGGCCGCCCTGCTGGCGCCGTTCGCCGGCACGGTGACCACGGACGTCTGGGAGGCCGTCGTCTTCACCCCGCCGGCGCACGCCGGCCCGGGTGCCGGCTTCCGGATGGTCCGGGTGGACGTCGACCCGGCCGGGGCCGACCGGATGGTCACCGCCTTCCGCGACGGGGTCCTGCCGAAGCTGCAGCAGGTTCCCGGCTTCGGGTCGGCGACCCTGCTGCTGGACCGGGCGTCCGGCCGGGCCTCGGTGGGGGTGCTGTTCGCGGACAAGGCCTCGATGGTGGCCTCGCGCGGCCCGCACGCGGCCATCCGCGGCGAGGGCACCAAGGCCGCGGGCGTGGTCCTGCGGAGCCTGGAGGAGTTCGAGGTCGTCCTGCTGGACCGGCCCGGCACCTGACGCCGCGCGGGGCGCCCCGCGCCCCGTCCCCCGGCCCGGTGGTCCCGGCGTCCCGTACGCCGCGGCCCCGGGTCGCCCGCCGTTCCGCCGCCTCCTTGCCGCCGCCCGCCGGCGGCGGCAGAGTTCGGAACGGACAGGGCACGGCCGATCCGCGCACAACGGGACCGGTCGCGGACGGGCGCGTGGAGGCGGAGGCTGCCATGGGTGATCTGGTCGACCGGTTGGTGCAGGGGCTGCCGGAGGAGTCCGTCGCCACCGACCCGGACGTGGTCGCGGCCTACGCGCACGACATGGCCGGGTTCTGCGAGGCCGGTGTCGCGGCGGTGGTGGTGTTCCCGGAGACGGTGGAACAGGTGCAGCACGTGCTGCGGACGGCCTCCGAGCTGCGGGTTCCGGTCGTCCCGCAGGGCGCCCGCACCGGCCTGTCCGGCGGCGCCAACGCGGTGGACGGCTGCATCGTCCTGTCGATGGTGAAGATGAACCGGATCCTGGAGATCGACCCGGTGAACCGGATCGCCGTCGTGCAGCCCGGCGTGGTCAACGCCGAGCTGTCGCGGGCGGCCGCCGGGCACGGCCTGGCGTACCCGCCGGACCCGTCGAGCTGGGAGTCCTGCACCATCGGGGGCAACATCGGCACCGGCGCCGGCGGGCTCTGCTGTGTGAAGTACGGCGTGACCAGCGAGTACGTGCTCGGCCTCGAGGTCGTCCTGTCGGACGGCCGGCGGCTGGCCACCGGCCGGCGGACGGCCAAGGGCGTCGCCGGCTACGACCTGACCCGGCTGCTGGTCGGTTCGGAGGGGACGCTCGCGGTAGTGGTCGAGGCGGTGGTGGCGCTGCGCCCCGCGCCCGCCCCGCAGCTCGCGCTCGCGGCGGAGTTCCCGAGCACCGCCTCGGCGAGCGCGGCGGTCTGCGCGGTGATGGAGTCCGGCCACGTGCCGTCGCTGATGGAGCTGATGGACACCACGACGGTGCGGGCCGTGAACGCGATGGCCCGGATGGGGCTGCCGGAGGAGACCAGGGCGCTGCTGCTGGTGGCGTTCGACGGCCCGGCGAAGGAGGCCGAGCTGGCGGAGGTGGCCCGGCTGTGCCGGGAGGCCGGGGCGAGCGAGGTGGTGCCGGCCGAGGACGAGGCGGAGTCGGACCTGCTGCTCCAGGCCCGTCGGCTGTCGCTGCCCGCGATGGAGCGGCTCGGCACGACGATGATCGACGACGTGGCGGTACCCCGGTCGCGGCTCGGCGCGATGCTGGACGGCGTCGCGGAGATCGCCGAGCAGGAGCGGCTGACCATCGGGGTCGTCAGCCATGCCGGCGACGGCAACACCCACCCGGTGGTGATCTTCGATGCGGACGACCCGGACGAGGTCGCCCGGGCCAGGGTGTCCTTCGACCGGATCATGGCGCTCGGCCTGGAGCTCGGCGGCACGGTCACCGGCGAGCACGGGATCGGGCTGCTCAAGCGGGAGTGGCTGGCCCGGGAGCTCGGCCCGGTTGCCCTGGAGCTCCAGCGGCAGATCAAGGCGGTCTTCGACCCGCTGGGCATCCTGAACCCGGGCAAGGCGCTCTGAGCACGTGACGACCCGAGGGCCGGACGGCCGCCGCGGGCGGGGGCGCGTACGACGGTGAGCGCGCCCGATGGGGCGTGCGTGCGAGGGACGGTGCGCCGGACGGGAGGGCACGGCCGTCACCGGGTCGGTGCAGGTCGGGCGGGGGTGGCCGTGGTCCGTCCGGTCGGCTGCCGGGTCATGCGTCTGCGCACCGAGAATCACGCCAACGGGCGAACCGCGGGGGTCGCCCTATGCCTTTGTCGATTAATTGCGCCAGCCTGGTGCCCGGCGCCGCGCCCATCGGCCCCGTCGGACGGCGGACCCGCCGGGCGCGCGCCGGACCGGTACACCTGCTCGACGGAGGCCCGAATGACGCGCTCGCACCCCGCCCGCCCGGCCGTCGGCGGCACCCTGACCCACCGGGGGCGCGCGCCCGACCCCCGCTGAGCCGGCCGTGGGCCGACCGCACCGCCGGGCGGGGGCGCCGGGCACACGGGAGCGGCCCGACCGGGCGAGGGCGTCCGGAACGCGGCGGAAAGGGTCGGCCGCGGACGGAAGCGGACATGCGGCGGCGGGCGGGTGCCGGATCG
>NZ_JBHWBW010000562.1:0-4713 GCF_042735675.1 Kitasatospora sp. NPDC059571 | reverse complement strand
CCCCCCCCCCCCCCCCCCCCACCCGGGGGGGGGCCCCCCACGCGGGCTGGTGCCGGGGGGGGGCCCGCGGGGGCGCACGGCGGCGGACGTCAGCCGGTGACGGCCTTGACCAGGCTGAAGACCGCGAGCAGCAGCATCAGGGTGGCGGCGATCCGCACGATGACCTTCATCGGCACGTGCTTGAGCAGCTTCTGGCCGCCGACGATGGCGATGCCGCCGACGGCGCACAGCGCGAGCCAGGACCCGATGCCGACGGCCAGCGGGTCGGCGTACTTGGCGGCCAGGTTGGCCGTCATGATCTGGGTCAGGTCGCCGAACTCGGCGACCGCGACGACCGCGAAGCTCGCCCCGGCGACCTTCCAGAAGGTGCCCGCGGACGGCTCCTTGGCGGCGTGGCCGTCGTCCTCGCCCTCGCTGTGCCACAGCAGCATCACCGCGCCGAGCAGGAAGAGCAGGCCCGAGACGCCCTCCACCCAGCGCTGGGGCAGCAGCGCCAGCAGGGAGCCCGCGACCAGGGCGAGGCCGACCTGCAGCGCGAAGGCGGCGGCGATGCCGGCGAAGACGTAGGAGGCCCGGTACTTGGTGCCCAGCACCAGGCTGGCCAGCGCGGTCTTGTCGGGGAGTTCCGCGAGGAAGATGATGCCGAAGGTCAACGCGGCAACGGTCAGGCTCATCAGGGGTGGTGTCCCTCGGTCGGGCTGCCGGCCGAGGCTCCGTACGGGGTCGCTCCGGCCCGACAGCACTGGTCATGATCACAGCACTGCGGCCGAAGGTCTCGCCGACACCCCGCTCACCGCGCGGTGCCCCGGGCGCCGGGCCCGCGTGGGGCCAGTATGTCGACGGTCCGGTGGAGGGCTACTCCCCTTCAACGCCCCCAACCCTACCGGACGCCCGGAGCGGGCCGGCGAGGGGCCGGTCAGGCGGTCACCCGGCCGCGGCCGACGATCTCCAGCACCGCGACCACCGCGACCGACTCCACCGCGAGCAGCGCGACCAGCACGAACAGCTGGACGGCGCCGGCCTGCACCGGGCTGGCCCCGCCGAGCAGCATGCCCACGAAGGCGCCGGGCAGCGTGACCAGCCCCACGGTGCGGGTCTGGTCCAGGGCCGGGACGAGCGAGGTCGCGGCGGCCGTCCGGCAGATCTCCAGCCGGGCGTCGCGGTCCTCCATGCCGAGCGCCAGCGCCGCCTCCACCTCGCCGCGCCGCTGCCGCAGTTCGTCCAGCGCCCGCCGGCCGGCCAGCGAGGTGGCGGTCAGCCCGCCGCCGATGAGGATGCCCGCCACCGGGATAAGCGAGAGCCCCTTGAGCGGCAGCAGCCCGGTGGCGAGCAGCAGCACCAGCACCGGCAGCACCCCGGCGCCGATCGGCACCGCCGCCCAGACCCAGCCGGGCCCGTCGGTCATCCGGCGGCCCGCGGTGCGCACCGCCACCGCGAACATCAGCAGGACGAACAGGGCCGACGTGCCGAGCGAGCCGACCACCCAGGTGATCACCAGGGAGACCGCGGCCAGCTGCACGACCGCCCGCAGCCCGGCGCGCAGGACGGCCCGGCCGTGCCCGAGGCCGCCCCGCCCGGCCACCACGGCGGCGGCCGCCAGCAGGACGGCGATCAGGACGCCCAGCCCCCAGGTGACCGGCAGGAGCTGGTTGGCGCCGGCTGCGGCCACCGGTCAGATCCAGCTGGTGAACCACATCCGGTCCTGCCAGTCCGACATGGGGATCACCTCCGCGGTGTACAGCGGGTGGAAGAAGGCGAAGCAGCCCACCACGGCGAACACGATCAGGCCGGCCGTGGCCGTCCCCCACCGCCGCCGGGAGAGGGTGGCGCCCGCCGGGCCGACCAGCGCCCCGAGCATCAGGGCCACCGCCAGGCACAGGAAGGGCACCAGCAGCACCATATAGAAGGAGAAGATCGTGCGGTGCTGGTACTGGAACCACGGCAGGTAGATGCCGGCCACCCCGGCCAGCACCGCCCCGGCCCGCCAGTCCCGCCGGAAGAACCAGCGCCACAGCGCGTACGCCAGCGCGAAGCAGGCCGTCCACCACAGCAGCGGGGTGCCCAGCGCGAGGATCTGGCTGGCGCAGCCGCCGGACGCGGTGCAGCCCTGCTGGCCCTCCGGCACCTGCTGCCAGTACATCGAGACCGGCCGGCCCTGGACGAGCCAGCTCCACGGGTTGGACTGGTAGGTGTGCGGCGAGGACAGGCCGGTATTGAAGTCGTACATCTGTGCGTGGTAGTGCCACAGGCTGCGCAGCGCGGCCGGCACCCAGCCCATCGGGACCTGCGGCAGCGGGATGTCGACCACCGGGGTGCGGGCCATCGACAGGCCGGCCCGGGTGTCCGCCCAGTGCCGGTCGTACCCGCCGTCGGTGGCGAACCAGCCGGACCAGGAGGCCAGGTAGACCAGCGCGGCGACGCCGACCGTGGAGAGCAGGCCGGGCAGCGCGTCGCGGCGCAGCAGGGAGCGGGTCGGCCGGCGGGCGCCGGCCCAGCGGCGGCCGGCCCGGTCCCAGAGCAGGGTCAGCACGGTGAACACCAGCAGGATCTGCAGGCCGTTCCACTTCACGGCGCAGGCGCACCCCAGCAGCAGGCCGGCCCCGATCCGCCAGGGCCGCAGCCCGAGCCGGACCTCGTCGCCGGCCAGGCCGCCCTCGGCCCGGGCGGCGGCGAGCACCGCGCGGGTGCGGTCGCGGTCGACCAGCAGGCAGCCGAACGCGCCGAGCACGAAGACCATCGAGACGCCGTCCAGCAGGCCGACCCGGCTCATCACGAAGTGCAGGCCGTCGACGGCCATCAGCAGGGCGGCCGTGCAGCCGAGCAGGGTGGAGGAGAGCAGCCGGCGGCCGATCCGGGCCAGCATCAGCACGGAGAGCGTGCCGACCAGCGCCACCATCACCCGCCAGCCGAAGGGGTGCAGTCCGAACGCCCACTCGCCGAGCGAGATGACCCACTTGCCGAGCGGCGGGTGCGCCACGAACTCCGGTGCCCGGGTGAGCGGGATCTTCTGCGACGGGGCGAGGATCTGCTGGTTGGCGTCGTCCGGCCAGACGCCCTCGTAGCCGAGGTGCAGCAGCGACCAGGCGTCCTTGGGGTAGTACGTCTCGTCGAAGACGAAGGCGTTCGGCGTGGCGAGGTTCCAGAACCTCAGCAGGCCGGCGAAGAGGGCGACCGCGATCGGGCCGAGCCAGCCGGAGTGCCGGACGGCCCAGGCGAGCGGGCCGCGGGCCGCGGCGGCGTGCCGGACGCCACCGGCGGCCCCGACGGCCGGGGTCTCGGTGACTGCGGTGTACGCCATGGACTCGCCGTTCCTCCCCGTGCCCCGCCCCGGCCGCCTCCGGCCGCACCGGGAGCCGGCGTCGCGCCGGCCGTCCGGGTGACACTATGTCGCCGTTGTCGGGAATCCTAGCCCGCCGCCCTGTCGGCGGGCCGCAGTAGCGTGGCGGCGTTTGACCCTCGACCAGGTCGAGGGCCCAGAGTCCTCGGCGTGGAGAGCGGGATGCGGAGCATCGGCGAGATGGCCCGGGCCAGCGGGCTCGGGGTGAGCGCGCTGCGGTTCTACGACGGCGCGGGCGTGTTCGGCCCGGCCCGGGTGGATCCCCGGACGGGGTACCGCTGGTACGCGCCGGAGCAGCTGGCCGACGCGCGGCTGATCGCCCGGCTGCGCCGGGTGGGCATGCCGCTGGCCGGCATCGCCCGCGTGCTGCGCGGCGGCCCGGACGAGGCCCGGGCCGAGCTGGACGCGCACCTGCGCAGGCTGGAGGACGGCCTGGCCGATGCGCGCCGCGAGCTCTCCACCGTCCGCACACTGCTGGAGCTGAGGGAGTACCCGATGGCCGAGACCCGACCGACCCGACTGACCGTGCCCGCCGCCGAGCTGGCCGCCGCCCTGGACGCCGTCCGCTTCGCCGTGCCCCCGGCGGCCGGGGCACCGCCCGCCCTCGCCGGCGTGTTGTTCGACGGCACCGGGGACGGCGTGCTGCGGCTGGTGGCCACCGACCGCTACCGGCTCGCCGTCTCCGAGCTGCGGCCGTCCGGGACGCAGGGCCCGGCACCGGAGGTGGTCGCCCCGGCCGCGTTCGTGGACGCGCTGCGCGCCCTGCTGGCCGGCGCCGACGGCGACGCGGAGCTGCTGGTGGACGGCGGGCTGCTCACCGCCCGGGTCGGCGGCCGGACGCTGGACACGCCGCCGGTGGACGCGGACTTCCCCGACTACCGGCCGATGCTGCGGACGGTCTGCGAGCGCCGGGTGGAGATCGGCGCCGAGGAGCTGCGCACCGGGGTCGCCGGGACGCCGGTGCGCACCGAGCGGCGCGGGCAGGACGGCGCGGACTTCCCGGTCGCGGTGCTGTCCGTGACGGCTCAGGGTGCGCTGGCGCCGGGCGGGGAGGGGGCCGCGGACGTGCTGCACGTGCAGGTCAACCGGGACTTCCTGCTGGAGGCGGTGGCCGCGGGCGGCGGCGGCCAACTGGTGCTGGAGCTGGGCGGCCCGGTGGCCCCGCTGGCGATCCGCTTCCCCGAGCGGGCCGGCACCTACTCGCTGCTGATGCCGGTCGCGCCGTGACGCCCGGACGCCCCGGACCGCGCGGGGGGGGGCGGGGCGGGCGGCGGGTCTGGGGGCGGCCACACCGACGGCCCCGCGCCCCCCCCGCCCCCCGCGCCCGCCCCCCCAGCACACTCCGCTCAGATGAGATCACAAAAACACCAACACTC
>NZ_JBHWBW010000561.1:0-4718 GCF_042735675.1 Kitasatospora sp. NPDC059571 | reverse complement strand
CCGGTGCCCGTGTCGCGGACGGGTGCACCGGCCCGCCCGCCCGGTACGGGATACTGGTCCCGGTCGGGGTGACCCGGCCGGGAGATGCACAGCAGCAGAAGGGCTCGAAGTGACTGAGATCGAGATCGGGCGAGGCAAGCGCGGCCGCCGGGCGTACGCCTTCGACGACATCGCCGTCGTCCCCAGCCGCCGTACGCGCGACCCGAAGGAGGTCTCGATCGCCTGGCAGATCGACGCCTACCGCTTCGAACTGCCCTTCCTGGCCGCGCCCATGGACAGCGTGGTGTCGCCGCAGCAGGCCATCGCCATCGGCCGCCTCGGCGGTCTCGGCGTGCTCAACCTCGAAGGCCTGTGGACCCGGTACGAGGACCCGCAGCCGCTGCTGGACGAGATCGCCGGCATCTCCGACGAGGCCGCCGCCACCCGCCGCCTCCAGGAGATCTACGCCGAGCCGATCAAGGCCGAGCTGATCGGGCAGCGGATCAAGGAGGTCCGCGACTCCGGCGTGGTCACCGCCGCCGCGCTCTCCCCGCAGCGCACCGCCGAGTTCTCCAAGGCCGTCGTCGACGCGGGCGTGGACGTCTTCGTGATCCGCGGCACCACGGTCTCCGCCGAGCACGTCTCCGGCGCCGCCGAGCCGCTCAACCTCAAGCAGTTCATCTACGAGCTCGACGTCCCGGTCATCGTCGGCGGCTGCGCCACCTACACCGCGGCGCTGCACCTGATGCGCACCGGCGCGGCCGGCGTGCTGGTCGGCTTCGGCGGCGGCGCCGCGCACACCACCCGCAACGTGCTCGGCATCCAGGTGCCGATGGCCACCGCCGTCGCGGACGTGGCCGCCGCCCGCCGCGACTACATGGACGAGTCCGGCGGCCGCTACGTGCACGTCATCGCGGACGGCGGCGTCGGCTACAGCGGCGACATCGCCAAGGCCGTCGCCTGCGGCGCCGACGCGGTGATGATCGGTGCCGCGCTCGCCCGCGCCACCGACGCGCCCGGCAAGGGCCACCACTGGGGCATGGAGGCCGTCCACGACGACGTGCCGCGCGGCAAGAAGGTCGACCTCGGCACCGTCGGCACCACCGAGGAGATCCTCACCGGCCCGTCGCACACCCCCGACGGCACCATGAACCTGTTCGGTGCGCTGCGCCGTGCGATGGCCACCACCGGCTACTCCGAGCTGAAGGAGTTCCAGCGGGTCGAGGTGACCGTCAACCCGGGCCTGCACCACCGCTGATCGGCCACGGACCGCCGTCCGGAGCCCCCGGTCGACCGCCCCGCGCGGTCGGCCGGGGGCTCTTTCGCGTGCGGATCGGGTGCGTGCTGCGAGGAGATGTGGTGAACACCCGTGAGCCGCAGCGGCGAACGACCCCCGCAGCGCGCTGCTTTTTCGATCACGAACCGGACGGCGGGCCGCCGGAACCGCCGGGGCGATTGGTCCTCGGCCCGAGTGGCAGGAGATGATGGGCACTTGGCGTTCACGGGCCCCGGGTGCAGACCCGCTGCGGCCCGATGCGCCGTCAACGCCGCCCGGCCGGGCGCGGTCCGCGGGCCCCGACCCCCGCGGCCGGCGTACCCGGGCCGGCGCACCGGGCCAGCACACGTGGGGGAGCGCACCGATGACGCAGCCGCAGGATTCCATCGGCCGTCTGCTGGCCGGACGCTACCGGCTGAGCGACGTGCTCGGCCGGGGCGGCATGGGGACGGTCTGGCGGGCCGAGGACGAGATGCTCGGCCGGGTCGTCGCCGTCAAGGAACTGCGCATGCACGGCGGCGTGGACGAGGAGGAGAAGCACCGCCTGATCGTCCGCACCCTGCGCGAGGCCAAGGCCACCGCGCGGATCCGGCACCGGGCCGCGGTCACCGTCTTCGACGTCGTCGAGGAGGACGAGCGCCCCTGGATCGTCATGGAGCTGGTGGAGTCCCGCTCGCTGGCCGACGTGATCGCCGAGGAGGGCCCGCTGGCGCCCGCGCGGGCCGCCGCCATCGCCCTCGACGTCCTCGGTGTGCTGGACGCTGCGCACGCGCTGGGCATCCTGCACCGCGACGTGAAGCCGTCCAACGTGCTGATCGGCGACGACGGCCGGGTGGTCCTCACCGACTTCGGCATCGCGAGCGTCGAGGGCGACACCTCGGTCACCTCCACCGGCATGCTGGTCGGCGCACCCTCCTACATCTCGCCGGAGCGGGCCCGCGGCCGCAAGCCCGGACCGCCCGCCGACCTCTGGTCGCTCGGCGGCACGCTGTACTCGATGGTGGAGGGCCGCCCGCCGTACGACCGGGGATCGGCCCTGGCCACCCTCACCGCGGTGATGACCGAGGACCTGCCCGAGCCGGCCAACGCCGGCCCGCTGCGGCCGGTCATCGAGCGGCTGCTGGAGAAGGACCCGGAGCTGCGGCTGGACGCCTCGACCACCCGGTCGATGCTCCGGCGGATCGTCGCCGACGACACCGCCCGCGCGGAGTCCACCACGCAGGAGAACCTGCCCCCGGCGTCCGCCGCCGCGGCCCCCGCGGACGCGGCGAAGCCCGCGGCGAAGGCGGCGAAGCCCGCCCCGGCGCCGGCGAAGGACGCGGCGCCCGCCGTGAAGGCGGCCCCGCAGCCCGCCCCGAAGCCGAAGGCCGCGCCGACGCCGGGGTCCGCGGCGAAGGCCGCCGCGGCCGGCCTGCCCCCCGAGCAGCCGGCCGGACCGCCCGCGGAAGCGGCCCGCCCCGCCCCCCGGCGCGGCCGGGTGGGCACCGTCCGGGTCGGCAGCCGGGCGGCCGAACCGATACCCGCTCCGACGCCGGCCCCGGTGCAGGCCGCCGTGCCGCAGCCCGCGGCCGCGGTCGAGCCTGCGGCCCTCACCGCGCCGATGGGCGCGATCCCCCCGTCCGGTCCGCGGGAGCTGCGCCGGCCCTCCCCGGCGGTGCTGGCCGGGGCCGCGCTGGTCCTGGTCCTCGTCCTGGTGGGCGTGGCGGTGGCCGTGCTGCACGACGGGAACGGCTCCTCCGGCAGCAAGGGCTCCGCCGACCGTGCGGCCCCGCCGGCCACGGCCGCGGCCTCCGCGCCGGCCTCGGCGGCCCCCTCGGCCACCGGGTCGGGCACGCCGTCGCCCGCTGCGTCCGCGAGCGGTGCCGGAGCCTCCCCGGCCCCGACCCAGGCCGCCCCCGGCGGGCAGCCGCAGCAGGGCGGGACGGGCGACCCGGGCCAGGGCGCCGCCGTCCCGGACGGCTACCGCACCTACCGCGACGGCTCCGGCTTCTCGATCGTGCTGCCCGACTGGCTGGCCGACAAGGGCCAGGACTACGACGACACCAGCCGCCGGTTCGAGGGCAATGGCCTGAAGCTCATCGTCGACTGGACGGTCGGCGCCCACGCCAGTGCCCTCGCCGACTGGCAGTCGAGCGAGAAGCAGCTCAACGCCCGCAACTACCACCGGGTCCAGCTCCAGGCCATCACCTACCGGCAGTGGACCAACGCGGCCGACTGGGAGTGGACGTACGGCAGCAGCACCACCTACCACTCGCTCAACCGCGGCTTCGTGACCGGCAACGGCAAGTACGGCTACGCGCTCTACTGGACGACCACCGACGCCGACTGGGGCTCCTCGGCCAACACCGCGGCCCGCACCACCGGCTTCGACACCTTCCAGCCGGCGCCGTAGCGCCGTAGCGCCGGCGCGCCGGTCGCCGTGTCCGGCGCAACCGGCGGCGGCGGTCCGCCGTCCTTGAGGGGGAGCGGCCGACGGCCGGTCAGGACCGGGCCCCCGGCCCCCGCGGCGCGGATCGCGGCGGTCCCGCCCTCCGGCGCGGCGCCGTTCCCGGCCAGCTGGAGGGCCGTGCCGGGGAGATCGGTACGGTCGCCGGGGCGAGACCGGCCCCGGCGCGACGTACTCTGGCCGGGTCGAGAGGATGTCGGACATGCGAGCGGCCCCGGGTGGAATGGTGGCCGGAAGGTACCGGGTGACGGACCGTCCGGACGGCACCGGTGTGCCCGCACAGGACACCGCGACCGGCGCACCGGTGCTGCTGTACGCCCTCGAACTGCCGGAACTGCTGGACCCCGACCAGGTGTACGCCGAGCCGGACGGCTCCCAGGGCGCCCGGCTCGCCGAGGCCGTCGCCGCGGTCGCCGAGGGGCTGCCGCACCACCCCCGGCTGCTCGGACAGTGCGGCTCGGCCGCCGAGGGCGGCCTGCTCTGGGTCGTCGAGGAGCGGCTTCCCGGGGCCCCGCTGGCCGAGCTGGCCGGGGCCGGGCCGGTGCCGCCGTACCGGGTCGCGGAGCTCGCGGCCGACCTGGCCGGTGCGCTGCGCGCCCTGCACGAGGCCGGCCTGGTGCACGGGAACGTCACCGCCGCATCGGTGTTCGTCTGCGAGGACGGCGCCGCACTGCTCGGCGGACTGCTGCTCGGCAGCGCCCAGGAGGCGCTGGCCGCCCAGCTCGGCGGCCCGGTGCCCCGCCGGGTGTACGAGGCGCGGGCCGACCTGGTCGGCGCCCGGGCCGAGCGCTGGCCGCCGGACACCGGCCCGGCGGCGGACTGCTGGGCGCTGGGCGTGCTGATGTACCGGCTGCTGACCGGCCACGGCCCGTACCCGGAGCAGGACCTGCCGACCCTGCTGGCCGCAGTGCGCGACGGGTGGCGGCGCCCGGCGGACGGGGGCGGGGGGGGGGGCGGCGGGGGGGTGGGGGAGGGGGGGCGCGGGGGCGGGGGCGCGGCGCGCGCGCGCCGCCGGGG
>NZ_JBHWBW010000560.1:1756-4731 GCF_042735675.1 Kitasatospora sp. NPDC059571 | reverse complement strand
GGTGTCTGGGGCTCTCGCGGGGGGGGGGGGGGGGCGGGGGCGGGCGGGCTGTCTGTAGGTCGCGGCCCGGCGCCGGGGGGGGGCGGCCGCCGGGGCCGCTCCGGGCGCGCGGGGGCGCCGGCGGCCCCGGGCATCGGGATCGTGCTGGGGGAGGAAGGCCGTACCGAACGCCTGCCTGCGCAGGACGCCGTCCCGGACGGTGGCCGGGGCCCGCGCCCCGAGCAGCCGGGCGGCGACCGGCGTCCCCGCCACGGCCCCGGCGAGCAGGACCAGGGCGGCCGCGGCGGCCACGGCGGTCAGCGAACCGGGGGCCGGCAGCAGATCGCCGCTCAGCAGCCGGACGAGGGCGAGGAGCAGTGCGACGACGGGCATGCTCGCTGCCTCCTCCGGCGTTCCGTGACCTCTGTCGCTCCGATGCTACGGGACGGCGGGAAGGCCCCGGGAGAGCCGGTTGTTGTGTGTGCGAGGTGACAGGTACGTACCGATACCGGCCTGTCGGCGGAGGGCCCCTGACGGGCAGTCGGCCGCGGGCGCTATGTTACGTGTGGCGGTTGCTGCCGTCCGTCCGACGACGGGACCGGCCGGACACGTAGGAGTACCCCGCTCGCGGGGTGAAGCAGGAGAAGTAGTGGAGACATGGCAGGCCGCGGCGGGCCGGTCGTGCACGGGGGAGGTTGATCGACGGTGAACGAGGCAGTGGCCGGAGGCGGCGGAGGCGGCGGCGGTACGTCCGGCATCTTCTACAACGTCGTGTCGACCGTGACGGCGGCCCAGACCGCCGCCATGGTCGCGCAGTCCAAGTCGCTCGCGGGCCAGGTCGGCGCGCAGGCGGTCAAGGTCGAGGTCGAGAACCTCCAGACCTTCAAGAAGAAGGTCGACGCGCTGCTCGCCGACCTCGACGGCTCACCCGCCAGCCACGGCGAGGTGTCCCAGCAGCAGCTCCAGTCCTGGCAGCTGGGCCAGAACTTCGGCCAGGCCGGCGACCTGATGACCGCGTACAACACCGTGCACGCCAACCTCGAACAGCTCTCGAAGACGCTCTCCCTCCAGATCGAGGCGATGAGCGCGAGCATCGACATGGCGGCCAAGGGCTACGACAACGCCGACGAGGAGCAGCGCCAGAAGTTCCAGTCGATCCTGAACCAGGCGGGGCATCAGGCTGGACTGCCGCCGGCGGGCTCGGCACGGTACCCGGCCGCAGGCGGTGGGTCGTACGCCCAGCCGGCGTCGTACACCCAGCCCGCCGCAGGTGGCGGCAGCAACCAGCAGGCGAGCTACTGATGACTGCTCCGGTTTCGGAGAGGGGGAGTGACACATGACCGTCGAGAGGCGTTTCGTCCGTATCAACCACGGCATGACCAGCGGGTGCACCAACTTCGGTGACAGCAGTCATGAGGACCTCGTGGCGATGATCGAGGAGGCCGACCCGGTCTCGGTCATGCAGGTCGGACAGCGTCTGCTGCTCGCCTCGCAGAAGATGGACGAGATCAGCAACGAGCTGCACGCGCACATGAGCGGGCTCGACTGGCAGGGTGACGCTGCGGAGAACTTCAAGAGCTGGGGTGGCAAGGTCTCCCAGTCGACCATGGACCTCGCCTCGTACTCGCGCAATGCCGGTCAGTACATGGCCTCCGCGGGCGAGACGCTCAGCGAGGTCAAGTCGGGTATGCCGAGCGTGCCCACCTCGGACATGGAGACCGTCAAGCGCTACGAGGGTCAGCCCAACACCGGCGTGAAGATTGCCGGTGGCGTCATGGGCGCCGGCCTCGGCCCGCTCGGCATGCTCGGCGGCTCGATGGTCGCGGACAAGGTCGCCGGTGCGGTCGACTCCGACTGGGTCACCGAGAGCCAGTACAAGGCGGCGCAGCAGCGTGTCGCTCAGGCTCACCAGGACGCCGTCCAGCAGATGACCAAGCTGGGCCAGTCCTACGACGAGTCGGTCTCGCGACTCGGGCAGGCACAGCCACCGACCTTCCCGCCGCCTCCGGGCTCGGAGAACGAGCGCAGCGGGAGCCAGGAAGTCTCGGTGGGCGGCAGCGGTGGCGGCAGCGGAGGGTCCGGCGGAGGCGGTGGCTATCGGCCGAACCCGACGCCGTACAGCCCGCCCTCGACGCCGAATTACACGCCGCCGTCGTCGGCGCATCCGACCCCGGTGAGCCCGGGTCAGGTACCCCCGCCCCTCCCGGATCCCGGCACCCGCAACCCCAGCACCGGCATCGACCACGTGCCGACGGCGCCCACCCTGCCGAACCCCTCCGGTCCGGGGAGCACCCTGCCGGGGGCCGGCGGTGGTGGCGGTGGCCTCGGCGGAGGCGGCCTCGGCGGTGGCGGTGGCCTCGGTGGAGGCGGCGGGATGGCCGGCGGTCTTCCCGGCGGTCTCGGCGGCCTCGGCGGTGGTGGCGGCCTTGGCGGTGGTCGCGGTACTGGCGGGGCCGGTGGAGCCGGTCGGCCCGGCGGTACCGGCGCGGCCGGGACCACGGGGGCCGGCACGCGGCCCGGCGGTGCACCAGGAACCGGTGCCGGTGGCGCGCAGGCCGGTAAGGCCGGAGCCCCTGGAGCCGGTGGAATGCCGCACCTCGGCGGTGGCGGCGGCGCCAAGGGTGGTGCCGGCGGTTCGCGCGCGGGCGGCGGCCTGGTCGGGCGGTCCGGCGGGGCGGTCGGCGGTCGGCGGGGCCCGGCGGCCGGCGGTGAGTTCACCCAGGGCGGTACAGGTCTGCGGGGCCGCGCCGAGCGCGGCGCCGACGGGCGTTCGGGCCAGGGCGGCTTCGGTGGCGGCCACGGTGCGGCTGGCAAGAAGGACAGGAACAACCGGAATCGGCCCGACTACCTGGTCGAGGACGAGGACACCTGGACGTCCGGTACGGGTCAGGTCAACCCTGGCGTGATTGAGTAGGACTCAGGTCACGTGGCCGGCCGGGGGGGGACGCACCCGCCGCCCGGGACCGCGGTGTTTTTGACTATCGTGAATGGGTGGG
>NZ_JBHWBW010000560.1:0-1746 GCF_042735675.1 Kitasatospora sp. NPDC059571 | reverse complement strand
CCGGTCCGGGTGTGGACACCGGTGGGTTTTTGGCGTTGTACGCTGGACGGGGGCCGGCGGGGGGGGGCCCCCCCCGGGGGCGGGCCACGTCTGTGTAGTAGACGAGCTGCAAGGTGAGGGAGAGTGTGATGCGGCGAACGGGCGCGGGAGTGCGGGGGCGGCGGTTCGCCGCGTTGCTGGCAGCTGCTGCCGTGGTGGGGATCTCAACAGGACCGGCCTTCGGAGTGGATTCCATCCGCGAGCAGCAGTGGCACTTGGATGCGATGCACGCCCCTGACATCTGGAAGTCGACGACCGGCACGGGAGTCACCGTTGCGGTCGTCGATACCGGTTTCAAGGCCGATGCCCCGGATCTCGAGGGGCAATTGCTGCCGGGCACCGACCTTAGCGGTCTGCCTGGCGGGGTGTTTGTGGACCCGATCGGACACGGCACGTCGATGGCCACGGATATCGCAGGTACCGGCAAGGGACTCAACGGGAAGGGTGCCTACGGTCTCGCTCCCGGTGCAAAGATTCTTCCGATCAAGGTCAACAGCAAGATGGGCGGGACGGATGGCACGGCCGCTTCGGCCATGGAGGAGCTCGCCAACGGCATCTCCTATGGCGCGGACCACGGCGCGAAGGTCATCAGCGTGTCTCAGGGCATTGCAGCTGGCTATCTCACCGCAGCTGATCTCGCGAAACTGAAGTCGGCAGTCGACCACGCATTGTCTCGGGGAAGCCTGGTCTTTGCGGCGGTGGGTAACAGTGGTGACAGCAACAACGTGGCGGAGTATCCCGCGGCCATGCCGGGCGTTGTAGGTGTGGCGGCTGCCGACAAGGAAGGTAAGTCGACAGCGGAGTCGGAGCATGGTCCTCAGGTTGCCCTGACAGCTCCCGGGGCTGACATCTACACCGCGTGCACAGCCTCGTCCGGATACTGCAAGAACCACGGGACGTCGGAGGCCACTGCTCTGGCGTCCGCATCCGCTGCGCTCGTTTGGTCGGCCCACCCGGACTGGACCAACAATCAGGTGCTCCGAGTTCTGATCAACACCGCCAGCAGCCCGCAGCAGCGCAGTGACTACATCGGCTATGGCGCCGTCCGTCCGCGGATCGCGCTTACGACTCCCGGTGACCCGGGGCCGGCCGATGTCTTCCCGCTCAAGCAGGCGTCCGCGCCGTCCGGCGCCGCGACCACGCCGGGCGGCAGTGCGCCGAGCCAGGCGGCGTCCGCCCCGGCGGGCGGCACCCAGTCGTCGGCGCCGGCGGCGAGTTCGTCCTCGTCCGGGATCTCGCCTGCGATGATCATCGGTGGCGTCGTGCTGCTGCTCCTGGTCCTGGTCGTGGTGATCGTCCTGGTGTCCCGCCGGAACCGGACGACTCCGCCGCCGGCGGCGCCGATGCCGGGCGGGTTCCCCGGGCAGCAGCAGCCTGCGTACCAGCAGCAGCCGTACCAGGGCGGGTTCCCCGGCCAGCAGCCGCCTCAGGCACCGTACGGTCAGCAGCCCCCGGCGCCGGGCGGGTTCCCTCCGCCGCAGGGGACGCCGCCCGCGGGCGGTAACAACAACCCGTACGCCCGCTAGGCGGGCGGTACACGAGGACGGGGGGGCCCCCCCCCAGGGGGGGGCCCCCCGCCGGGGGTTGGGGGGGCTGGGGGTGGGGACGGCGGCGGGGGGGGGCGGCGCGCCCCGCGGCGGGGGCCGGCGCGTGGGCGGGCGCCGGTTGGGTGATCAGCTGGGCGGGGATGAGCACCACCACGCCGGT
>NZ_JBHWBW010000559.1:0-4733 GCF_042735675.1 Kitasatospora sp. NPDC059571 | reverse complement strand
GCCGCGATCCGTCAGCCCTCGGCCGCGCCGTGCGGCCGGGCCGCCCGGCGGCCGGCCTCCGCGGCAGCCGCCCGGCCGCCGAGCAGATAGCCGGCCTCGAACCGGGTGGAGGCGCCGAGCCGTTCCATGACGACGGCGATCCGCCGCCGCGCCGTGCGCAGGCCCAGACCCAGGTGCCGGGCCACCGTCTCGTCCTTCAGTCCGGCGGCGAGCATGTCCACCAGCTGTCGCTCCTGCGCGGCGGCGCTCGCCGCCCGGGCCCCGCCGGGTGCCCCGTCCAGCGGCCGGGCCCGCTGCCACAGCGTGCCGAACAGGGCCACCAGCGCGTCCAGCAGTACGGACGGGTGCACCACGACGGCAGCCGCCTGCTCGCCCGTGGTCAGCGGCACCAGGGCGGTCCGACGGTCCACGATCAGCAGCTTCATCGGCACCTCGGCCAGCACCCGGGCCTGCTCGCCGGCCTCCCGCAGCCGGCGCACCGTCTCGCCGGCGCCGTCCATCTCCAGCGCCTGCCGGGAGTAGACCACCCGGGCGGGCACGCCCCGGCGGGACAGCGCCAACTCCTCCTCACTGGGCACGAACCCGCCCAGGTAGGGCGGCGTACTGAGGATGTCCACCCCGCTCACCGCATGCCGCTCCAGCAGGTCCACCCGGGCGGCGACGGCGTGCCGGCCGCGGACCACCTCCACCACGTCCGGGCCGGCGTCCCGGCGGGCGGCGGCGCGCCGGTGGCGCTCCGCCAGCTCGGCCGAGCGCAGCCGCAACTCCTGGAGCCTGCCCTCGCGTCGGCGGATCAGCGCCTCCAGGGCCAACTCCGGCGGCAGCAGGGCGAGATCGGC
Organism: Kitasatospora sp. NPDC059571; assembly: GCF_042735675.1. Taxonomy (NCBI): domain Bacteria; kingdom Bacillati; phylum Actinomycetota; class Actinomycetes; order Kitasatosporales; family Streptomycetaceae; genus Kitasatospora; species Kitasatospora sp. NPDC059571. Next base: position 3,894 of record NZ_JBHWBW010000559.1, on the reverse strand, counting down.
CGTGTCGCCACCGGGGACGAGCAGGCCGAGCGCGCCGAGGCGCCGCAAGGTCCGTGCCACGGCCGGCCGGTCCATTCCGAGGGCGTTCCCGAGGTCCTCCGCGGCGGCCGACGGATGCTCCACCAGATATTCGTAGACCCTGCTCTGAGTCGGCGTCAAGCCGATTTCCCGATACATGACTTGTCCCTTTCCGTTCCACGGGTGGCAACTTGCTGCCGCTGTCCGCAATGGCCGCCCCGGTGCCTTTCACCGGGCTGCCGGCCGGCTGAATACTGGCGCCCGGCCCGCAATCGGGTCGAATTCCGAATTCCCCCGTCCACTGGTCGAATCAGCCAGGAGCCCCCCACCGTGAAACCCTCGATGCACGCGGCGTTGACCCTCGCCACCGCCGGTGTGCTCTCGCTCGCCGTCCTGCCGTCCGCCGGTGCCGCACCCGCCGCAACTGCCGCGCCGACGCGGACCGCAGCGCCCGCCCGGGCGTCGGTCACCCTGATCACCGGCGACAAGGTCCTGGTGCAGGACCCGCAGGGCGCCCAGCCCCGGGTCAGCGTGACCCCGGCAGCCATACCCGGCCGCTCGGTGTTCTTCAGCACCACGATCGGCAGCGACCACCACGTCTCGGTCGTCCCCAGCGACGCGGCGGCCCTGCTCGGCTCGGTCCTCGACCCGAAGCTGTTCGACGTCAGCGCGCTGATCCGGGCCGGCTACGACGACGCCCACACCGCGGCGCTCCCGCTGCTGGTGCAGCACGCACCGGGCGCCGGGCTGCCCGCCGACGGCTCGCTGCACACGGTGCGGGAACTCGCGGGCCTGCACGCCACCGCCGTCCGCCAGTCGCACGGCGCGGCCGCCACCGGCCTGGGCGCGGCGCTGACCGCCGCCGGGCGGGCCGCGCTTGCCGCCCGGTCCGCCGCACCCGCCAAGGGCATCACCGCCGGGCCGCTGGCCGGGGTGACCCACATCTGGCTGGACGCCCCCGTCCACGCCGCGCCCTTCAAGGACACCGCGGCCAAGGACACCGCGGCCGGGGCTGCTGCCAAGGGCACCGCGGCCAAGGCCACCGCGGCCAAGGCTGCCGCCGACCCCGCGCTCGACTGGAACCTCACCCGGATCGGCGCCCCCGAGGCCTGGGCCGCGGGCGTCACCGGCAAGGGCGTCACCGTCGCGGTCATCGACAGCGGCATCGACACCGGCCACCCCGACCTGGCCGACGCGGTGGCGGCCTCCGCCAACTTCACCGACGCACCCGACACCGGCGACCACGTCGGCAGCGGCACCCATGTGGCCGGCACCATCGCCGGCAGCGGTGCGGCGGCCGACGGCAGGCGCAAGGGCATCGCGTACGACGCCCGGCTGCTCAACGTCAAGGTCGCCGACGACCAGGGCAACGGCACCCTCTCCGGCCTCATCGCCGGCATGGAGTGGGCCGCCGCGCACGGCGCCAGGATCGCCGACGTCGGCGTGTTCACCGGCATGGGCACCGACGGGAAGGACCCGCTGAGCCAGTCCGTCGACCAGCTGACCGACCGCTACGGCACGCTGTTCGTCGCCCCGGTGGGCGACTTCGCCGGTGAGACGGTCGGTGCCCCGGCCGCGGCCGAACAGGCCCTCGCGGTGGGCGCGACCGACGCCGGCGACCAGGTGCCGATGTGGTCCAGCAGCGGCCCGCGGACGGGCGACTTCGGCCTCAAGCCCGACCTCGCCGCGCCCGGTGCGGCGATCACCGGCGCGCACGCCGCCGGGACGGACACCGGACCGGTGGTCGACGGCCAGTACACGACGCTCTCCAGCACCCTGCTGGCGGCCTCGCACGCGGCCGGGGCCGCCGCGCTGCTCGCCGGCGCGCACCCCGACTGGGGCGCGGCCCGGCTCAAGGCGGTCCTCCAGCAGAGCACCGACGACCAGGGCACCAGCGCGTACCGGGTCGGCGCCGGGCGGCTCGACGCCGCCCGGGCGCTCCGGCAGCAGGTGGTCGCCGACCGCGGAACCTTCGACTTCGGCGCCGCCGACTGCACCGCCCGCACGCCGATGACCCGTCAGGTCACGCTCACCAACACCGGCTCCACCGACACCACGCTGACCCTCGGCCTGCACCTCGCCGACGTGCGCGGCAACCCCGCACCGGACGGGCTGGCCACCCTCGGCAACGCCCGGGTCGCGGTGCCGGCCGGCGGTTCGGCGACCGTCACCCTGGTCGTCGACCCGCGGGTGAGCGCCGCGGCCCCCGGCCCGTACAGCGGCCGGGTGGTGGCCACCCCGGTCGGCGGCGGTGCCTCGCTGGACCTCGCGGTGGCGTTCTGGTCGATGGGCGACTACTGCCCCGTCCACCTGTCCGGGCTGGACCGCGAGGGCCGTCCCGGGACCGCGGGCGTCCGCTTCATGGACCTGGAGAACGGCGACTTCGGCGACACCGATTTCGACGCCTCCGGCACCACGCTGTACGTCAAGAACGGTGCGTCGCTGAGCCTGATGGCGCGGATGGGCAGCGTGGAGGCGAACGGCCGGACCGCCGCCACCCTGCTGACGGTGCCGCAGATCACCGTCAACGGTGCGACCGACGTGGTCTTCGACGCCCGCAAGGGCAAGCCGTTCTCGGCGTCCGTCCCGGGCGGCGCGGCCAAGACCGACGTCGCCGCGCTGGGCGCCGTCCGGAGCACCACCTACCAGGGCATCAACCTGTTCAGCTACCTCATGATCGCGACCTCGGCGGCCGCCGGCGGGGACGGCATCGACCTCTACGCGGGCCAGGCCACGGACACCCCGGCGACCACCGGCAGACTGGAGACCCTGCAGTACGCACGGCTGAACGACGCCGTCGCCGCGAACCGGCCGTGGACCGCCTCGACCGTCTACGACCTGGGCTGGACCGGGCCGTCCTTCCCGGGCGCGCTGCGGCACGACCTCACCGCGAAGGACGTCCGGGCGCTGGCCGAGGTGGAGACCGAGCAGCGCCAGCCGGGCGCCCTCGGCGACCGGATCAGCGAGAGCCGCTCGCCGCTGGCGGCCGGCAGCGGGAACACCGTGCTGGTGACCTTCCCCGAGTACGTGCACCCCGGCCACCGGACCGAGTACCTGAGCCCGGGCGTCGACTGGATGCAGTCGTTCTCCGTGCAGGCCTCCTTCGACGCCCGGACGGCGCTGTTCGGCAGCAGTGCGCCCGTGCGGTACCGCACCGGTGAGCACCTGCGGCAGGCCGCACTCGGCGGGCCGCTGACCTCCACCGCCACCGGACTCGCCGAGGACCCGGCCACCGGCTACGCGTACCTCACCATGAACGACCTCGCCGACTCCGCGGGCAACTCCCTCACCGGCTACCTGGAGGGGCAGAGCGAGCCGTGGACGTACGCCCGCAGCGCCACGCTGCTGGCCGACGGGCAGGTCGTCGCCCACACCCCGTACCCCGGCATCGACACGCTGAACTTCCGGATGCCGCAGGGGAGGACCACCTGGACCCTGGTCCGCGGCGTGACCATGCCGATCCTGCGCGCCGCCGGCACGCAGGCCCGCACCACCTGGACCTACCGGACCGACCTCGGCAGGGCCGGCCACGGTCCGCTGGTCCTCCCGCTGCTGGACCTCGGGTACCGCACCGACCTGGACACCGCGAACGACGCCCGGGCCGGCCGGCCGCTGCGGATCGGCTTCGACGCCCACCGGGCCCCCGGCGCCGCACCCAGCCGCGTCACCTCGCTCCAGGCCTCCTGGTCCACCGACGGCGGCGCCACCTGGCACCAGCTGCACACCACCCGTACCGGTGACGACGGCGGCTACGAGGCCGTCCTGCCGGCCGAGGCCCTGCGGGCGGGCGGCACCGTCGCCCTGCACGTGACGGCCGCGGACGACGGCGGCAGCACCGTCGACCAGGTGCTGCCGACCGGCTTCCACGTGGCCGGC
>NZ_JBHWBW010000558.1:0-4738 GCF_042735675.1 Kitasatospora sp. NPDC059571 | reverse complement strand
GGGCCCCGGGCGGGGGGTGATAACCCCCGGGCGGGCGGGGCCGCCGCCGCGGCACCGCGCCTGTCCCCGGCCCCCGCGCCCCCGGGGCGCGGGGGGCCGGGCGCGCCCGGGGGGCGCGCCGATCACCCGATTCCCGCGCTGACCTGCACGTCAATCGGTCATTGATTCGACTCTGATGGGCTGGCACCACTCTGGAGCCCTGGCCGAGCACCTGTCGCGGTGCCGGAGCCGATCCAGCCCCAGTCAGCCGCGAAGAGAGCGCCATGTCCTGCCACCTGCTCCCCGTCGACTCGCCACAGATGCCCGCCCAGCCGTACGCGGAGCAGCGGATGCCCGAGATCCAGCCGATCCCGTTCGCCGCCCTGCACCTGGTGCACGCCGCCATGCGGCGCGACCTGGCCCGGCTGCCCAACGCCCTGCGCCTGCTCCAGCCCGAGGACGAGGCGGGCGCCCGGGCGCTCCAGGGCCACTGGGACTTCATGACCGCCATGCTCACCTGCCACCACGAGCAGCAGGACACCCGGCTCTGGCCGATGCTGCGCCGGTTCGCCCCGGAGCTGCGCCTGCTGCTCAACTGGCTGGAGGCCGACCACCACAACCTCGACCACTCCTTCACCCGGGTCACCACCCTGGTGCGGATCGCCACCCGCGACCCCGCCAGCTCCTGGCCGGTGGCGTACGCGGTCGAGGAGCTCGCCGCCCGGCTGGAGACCCACCTGCGGATCGAGGAGCGCCAGCTGCTCCCGCGGATGGCCGGCATCTTCCCGGCCGGCTCGCGGATCGGCACGCTGCCCGAGCTGCTCGACCTGCTGCGGGCCGCGGACGGTCCGGCGGCCGCCGACGCCCTGGTCTGGCTGCTCGACGGCGTCGACGAGGCCCAGACCGACCTGCTCCTGGCGGACTGCGACGACTCCGTCGTCCGGCACTGGCCGCACTGGCGGGACACCTACGCGCGCTGCTCCGCGCAGCTGTGGGGCCCCGGCTCGCTCTGACGGCCCGCCGGCGGCGGGTGCCGGCCCGCGGGTCCCGGTCCGGACGTCAGCGGTCCCCGAGTTCCGCGGGGGAGCGGACGGCCCGGGCCGATCTGCCGCAGCCGCCCCGGGGGGCGTCCGGGCGGCCACCGGACCGGTCGGCCGGGGCCGTGCCGGCACTGTGCCGCAGGCCGATGACCGCGGCGCCGGCCTGTTCGGCGGCGACGGGCACCGCTTCGAACCCGTCCCGCCGTCGCCGGGATCGGGGCCGTGCTGCGGGGATGCGCCCGGTAGAGTCCGCCGGATGAGCTCGCTGTTCGAACCTGCGCTGCTGACCCGGCTGAAGGCCGCCGACCGGATCCTGATCGCCGGGGCGGGCGGCGGCTTCGACGTGTACGCGGGGCTGCCGATCGCGCTCGCGCTGCGCGCGGCGGGCAAGGAGGTGCATCTCGCCAACCTCTCCTTCAGCCATCTGTACGGGCTCGACGGCGAGGTCTGGCTGGCGCCCGACGTCGCCGAGATCCGCCCGGACACCCGGTCCGCCGACGGCTACTTCCCGGAGCGCACGCTGGCCCGCTGGCTGCAGCTGCACGGCATGCCGGACACGGTCTGGGCGTTCCCCCCGGTCGGGGTGCAGCTGCTGCGCGAGGCGTACCGGGCGCTGACGGACCGTCTGGGCATCGACGCGGTCCTGCTGGTGGACGGCGGCACCGACATCCTGATGCGCGGCGACGAGGCCGGGCTCGGCACGCCGGAGGAGGACATGGCCTCGCTCGCCGCGGTCGCCGGCCTGCCGCACATCCCGGAACGGCTGGTCGCCTCCCTCGGGTTCGGCATCGACGCGTACCACGGCGTCAACCACGCCCTGGTGCTGGAGAACCTGGCTGCCCTGGAGCGGGCGGGCGGCTACCTCGGGGCGTTCTCGCTGCCGCGGGACAGCCGGGAGGGCGCGCTCTACCTGGACGCCGTCGAGCACGCGCAGGCGGCGTTCCCCGAGCACCCGAGCATCGTGCACGGCTCGGTCGCGGCGGCGCTGAGGGGGGAGTTCGGGGATGTGCGGTTCACCGAGCGAACCAAGGGCGGCGCGCTGTTCGTCAACCCGCTGATGACGATCTACTTCGGCGTGACGGTCGAGGCACTGGCCGCCCGCAACCTCTATCTGGACAGGCTCGAACGCACTGTCCTGGTGGGGCAGATCGGTTCGATCGTCGAGGAGTTCCGCGACGGCCTGCCGGCACTGCGCCCACCTCGGGCCTTCCCGCACTGACGCCGCGCCCGCCCGCCCGGCCGCCGGTCCGGCCGCCCCGAGGGGCGCGTTTGCCTGAACGCGCGCCGGGTGTACGGCACTTCGCGCGGGCGTGCGGGGCCGGCCTGGCCCCCGCGGACGCTCCGCCATCGGTGTGTTCCCGGCATGTCCCGGGCAGGCTCCGCGCGATCATGACCGTCGGCCCGGGCATCCCCTCGTCCGGGACTCCATGACGGCCGAGGAAAGGTGACACGGCAGTGCCACAACCCTTCGAGCTGCCGGACTTCTACGTCCCGCATCCGGCGACGCTCAACCCGCACCTTGACCACGCCCGCACCCACACCAGCCAGTGGGCCCGCGGCATGGGGATGCTGGAGGGCTCGGGCATCTGGGACGAGCACGACCTCGACTCCCACGACTACGCCCTGCTGTGCGCCTACACCCACCCCGACTGCGACGCCGCGGAACTGGCGCTGGTCACCGACTGGTACGTCTGGGTGTTCTTCTTCGACGACCACTTCCTGGAGCTGTTCAAGCGCACCCAGGACCGCAAGGGCGGCAAGGCCTACCTCGACCGACTGCCCGCCTTCATGCCGCTCGACCCCGACCAGGGCATGCCCGAGCCGACCAACCCGGTCGAGGCGGGCCTCGCCGACCTGTGGCTGCGTACCGTCCCGGGCATGTCGCCGGCCTGGCGCGCCCGCTTCCGAGAGAGCACCGAGCACCTGCTCAACGAGTCCATGTGGGAGCTCTCCAACATCAACGCCGGCCGGATCGCCAATCCGGTCGAGTACATCGAGATGCGCCGCAAGGTCGGCGGCGCCCCCTGGTCGGCCGGCCTGGTCGAGCACGCGGTCGGCGCCGAGGTGCCCGCCCCGATCGCCGCCTCCCGGCCGATGCGGGTGCTGCGGGACGCCTTCTCCGACGGCGTCCACCTGCGCAACGACCTGTTCTCCTACCAGCGGGAGGTCGAGGACGAGGGCGAGCTGTCCAACGGCGTCCTGGTGCTGGAGACCTTCTTCGGCTGCCCCACCCAGGAGGCCGCCGAGCGGGTCAACGACCTCCTCACCTCCCGGCTGCACCAGTTCGAGAACACCGTCCTCGCCGAACTGCCGCTGCTGTTCGCCGAGCACGGCCTCGACCCGCAGGCCCGCGCCGACGTCATGGCGTACGTGAAGGGCCTCCAGGACTGGCAGTCCGGCGGCCACGAGTGGCACCTGCGCTCCAGCCGCTACATGAACGACGGCGGCGCGGCGGCCGGGCGCGTCCCCGACCTGCCGGGCCCGACCGGCGTCGGCACCCAGGCCTCGGACGTCCTCAGGTCGCTGCGCGGCCTGGTCGACCCGGCCCGGGCCCGCAGCTTCGCCCACGTCCCCTTCCGCCCGGTCGGGCCGTCCCTGCTGCCGGACTTCGAGATGCCGTTCCCGACCCGGTTCAACCCGCACCTGGAGACCGTCCGGCGGGCCGTCGCCGACTGGGCCGAGCGGGTCGCCCTGCTGGACCCCGTCCCCGGCGTGTGGGCGGCGGAGAAGCTGGCCGACTTCGACTTCGCGCTCTGCGCGGCCGCCATCGACCCGGACGCGACCCTCGGCGAACTCGACCTCTCCGCCGGCTGGCTCGCCTGGGGCACCTACGCCGACGACTACTACCCGGCGGTCTTCGGCGCCGCCCGCGACCTGCCCGGCGCCAAGGCCTGCAACGACCGGCTGCTGGCGCTCATGCCGCTGGACGGGCCGGCCACCGGTACACCGCTCAACGGCCTCGAACGCGGCCTCGACGACCTCTGGCAGCGCACCGCCGGGCCGATGGACGGCGAGGCCCGCGGGCGCTTCCGCGCCGGGGTCGAGAAGATGCTGGAGTCCTGGCTGTGGGAGCTGCTCAACCGGGCGCAGCACCGCATCCCCGACCCCGTGGACTACCTGGAGATGCGGCGCCACACCTTCGGCGCCGACCTCACCATGGGCCTCGCCCGGCTCGGTCCGGGCCGCAGCGTCCCCGACGCGGTCCACCGGCACGCCTCGATGCAGGCCCTGGAGAACTCCGCCGCCGACTACGCGATGCTGGTCAACGACGTCTTCTCGTACCAGAAGGAGATCGAGTACGAGGGCGAGGTGCACAACCTCGTGCTGGTCACGCAGAACTTCTTCGACTGCGACTACCCGACGGCGCTCGGGGTCGTCCACGACCTCATGAAGTCCCGGCTGAGCCAGTTCCAGCACGTCGCCGCGTACGAGCTCCCGCAGCTGTACGACGACCTGGAGCTGGACGCGGCGGCCCGCACGGCCCTCGACGGCCGGGTCGGCGAACTCCGGGACTGGATGGCCGCCGTGCTGACCTGGCACCAGCAGTGCCACCGCTACGCCGAGCCCGACCTCGTCCGCCACCACCGCACGGCCCCGGCCCCGGCCGCGGCCGTGCCCGCAGGCCCCGCCGTGCCCGCGCCCGCGCCCCCGACCGCCGTGCCCGCCGCACCCGACCCCGCTGCGCCGCCCGTGCCGCCCGTGTCGCTCGGCCCGTCCGG
>NZ_JBHWBW010000557.1:0-4747 GCF_042735675.1 Kitasatospora sp. NPDC059571 | reverse complement strand
CCACCGCCCCCGCCCGCCCCGCCCGCGTCGGGGCGCTCGGCTGCCGGGCCGCCCCGGCGGTGGCGGTCGGCGAGCCGCTCGCCGAGCAGGTCCAGCAGCGGCAGCAGCACGGCGCGCTCGGTCGGGGTGAGGTCACCGAGCGCCCCGTGCACGGCGTGCATCCCGGCCCGGATCGTCCGGGCGAGCGCGCGCCCCTCCTCGGTCGGGGTGACGACCTTGCTGCGCCGGTCCTCGGGGGAGGGGTGGCGGCGCACCAGCCCGCGGGCCTCCATACGGGCGACCAGGCCGGTGGCGTTGGAGGCGTCGCAGACCAGGTGCTCGGCGAGGGCGCTCATCGACAGCGGGCGGTCCAGCGCGACCAGGGCGCGCGCCTGGGTGGTGCTGAGCCCGTGCCGGGCGGCCACCGTGGCAAGGTCGTCGTAGTAGCCGCGGACCACCCGCGCCAGCGGCTCGACCAGATCCGAAGCCTCGGGATTCACTTGACATCCTCAACTTTCGGCCGTTTCCTGAACGGGTAGGTAGTTGAGGATATCAACCTTCTCCCCCGGAAGGGCCCCGCCATGAACGACCACGTCCCCGCCGCCGAGCCGATCGGCGCCCTCGTCGCCCGCCTCCGCGACACCTTCCGCACCGGCCGCACCAGGCCGCTGGAGTGGCGCACCGCGCAGCTGCACCGGCTGCGCGCGCTGCTCACCGAGAACCGGGCCGACCTGGCCGAGGCGCTCCGCGCGGACCTCGGCAAGGGCGAGCAGGAGGCGCAGCGCACGGACGTCGACTTCGTGGTGCGCGAGATCGACCACACCCTGGAGCACCTGGCCGAGTGGCTGCGCCCGGAGCCCGCGCCCGTCCCCGCGCACCTGGGCGGTGCGGTGGCGCGCACGCAGTACGACCCGCTCGGCGTGGTGCTGGTGATCGCACCGTGGAACTACCCGGTGCAGCTGCTGCTGACGCCGGTGGCCGGGGCGCTCGCCGCGGGCAACGCGGTGGTCGCCAAGCCGAGCGAGCTGGCTCCGGCGACCTCGGCGGTGCTGGCCCGGCTGCTGCCCGCGTACCTGGACAGCGATGCGGTCGCGGTGGTGGAGGGCGGCGTCGCGGAGACCACCGAGCTGCTGGCGCAGCGCTTCGACCACGTCTTCTACACCGGCAACGGCGCGGTCGGCCGGGTGGTGATGCGCGCGGCGGCCGAGCACCTGACCCCGGTCACGCTCGAACTCGGCGGCAAGTCGCCGGTCTTCGTCGACCGGGACACCGACCCCGAGGAGGTCGCGCGGCGCCTGGTGGCGGGCAAGTTCCTGAACGCGGGGCAGACCTGCGTCGCGCCGGACTACGTGCTCGCCGACCCCGCGACGGCCGCCGCCCTGGCGCAGGCGCTGGCCGCGGCGGTGGAGGACCGGTACGGCGCCGACCCGGCGGCGGCGCCGCACTACAGCCGGATCGTCAACGAGCGGCACTTCGACCGGCTGGTGGGGCTGCTCGGCTCGGGCCGCGCGGTGGTCGGCGGCGGCCACGACCGGGCGGAGCGCTACCTGGCGCCGACCGTGCTGACCGGGGTGGCGCCGGACGCCCCGGTGATGCAGGAGGAGATCTTCGGCCCGATCCTGCCGATCCTGGAGGTGGCCGGCCCGGACGAGGCGATCGCCTTCGTCAACGGCCGGGAGAAGCCGCTCGCGCTGTACGTGTTCTCCGGGTCGGCACAGGTCCGCCGGCGCTTCGCCGAGGAGACCTCCTCCGGCGGCCTCGGCTTCGGCCTGCCGCTGGCCCACCTGACCGTCCCGGACCTGCCGTTCGGCGGCGTGGGGGAGTCCGGCATGGGCAGCTACCACGGCCGGTACTCGATCGAGACGTTCAGCCACCGCAAGGCGGTGCTGGAGGAGCCGGCTCCCGCAGCCTGCTGACCGGCCGCCCCGGCGAGAATTACTTGAGCTTCTCAATGGTGGCCGCGGGGTGACCGCCCGCCCGTCCGGTCCGCTCAGGCGTTGATCCGGACGAGGGCCAGGGTGATGTTGTCCGGTCCGCCGGCGTCGATGGCCGCCCGCCACAGTTCGAAGGCGGCGCGGCCGTCGTCGTAGGCGGCGAGCAGGGCGGCCAGTTCCTCGGGCGGTACGGGGTCGGTGAGCCCGTCGCTGCAGACCAGGAAGCGGGCGCCGACCGCGGCCGGGACGCGGCTGAGGTGCGGGTCCACCTCGCGCGGGTCGGCGGTGCCGCCGAGTGTGCTGGTGACGATGTTGGTGGTGCGCCGGCCGGGCGGCGGGGGCGGGCTGTCGTCGACGCTGAGCTGGCGCAGTTCCGGCCCGGCCGCGTCCAGCACCCGGCTGTCGCCGACGTTGAACACCATCGCCTCCTCGCCGGTCACCACCAGGCCGGCCACCGTGGTGCCCATCGCCGTGAACTCCGGGTCGGCGGCGGCCGCGCCGTACAGCGCCCGGTTGCAGGCGCGGATCTCCTCCCGGAGGGCGTCCTCGGTGTCGAGCGACGGGCCGACCGCGGCGAGGCGCCGGACGGTGAGCGAGGAGGCGACCTCGCCGGCCGGGTGCCCGCCGAGCCCGTCGGCGACGGCGATGACGCAGGGCGTGCCGAGCGGGAAGAGCAGCGTCTGCGGGCTCTCGGTGACGGTCGCGCAGAGCGTCCAGGGGCCGGCGACCAGGCTGTCCTCGTTGTGGTCGCGGATCAGGCCCTCGTGGCTCACCACGCTGACGGCGATGTGCGGCATCGTCCCGGCCCCTTCCTGATCGGCCCTCCCCGGCGCCCCGGTGGGACCCCTCCATTGTCGGTTCGGAGCAGCGGGGCCCGCCCGTCCGCTCAACGTTCTGTTGAAACCGCCCTTGACGCCCTCCCGCGGCCCGGCTTACTTTGATTTCGCATTCCAGAATCACTATTCCGTATCGCGGAAAACCCGCCTCGGGCAGGAGTAAGCCGATGCCTCGTATGACAGCCGCCCGTGCGGCAGTGGAGATCCTCAAGCGCGAGGGCGTTACCAACGCGTTCGGTGTGCCCGGCGCGGCGATCAACCCGTTCTACGCCGCCCTCAAGGCGTCCGGGGGGATCAACCACACCCTGGCCCGCCATGTCGAGGGCGCGTCCCACATGGCCGAGGGCTACACCCGTACCCACCCCGGCAACATCGGCGTCTGCATCGGCACCTCAGGGCCGGCCGGCACCGACATGATCACCGGTCTGTACTCCGCGATCGGGGACTCCATCCCGATCCTGTGCATCACCGGCCAGGCGCCGGTGGCGCGCATCCACAAGGAGGACTTCCAGGCGGTCGACATCGCATCCATCGCCAAGCCGGTCACCAAGGCGGCCACCACCGTCCTGGAGGCGGCCCAGGTCCCCGGCGTCTTCCAGCAGGCCTTCCACCTGATGCGCTCCGGCCGCCCAGGCCCGGTCCTGATCGACCTGCCGATCGACGTCCAGCTGACCGAGATCGAGTTCGACCCGGAGACCTACGAGCCGCTGCCGGTCTACCGGCCGGTCGCCACCCGGGCCCAGGTCGAGAAGGCGATCGGCCTGCTCAACGAGTCCGAGCGCCCGCTGATCGTGGCCGGCGGCGGTGTCATCAACGCGGACGCCACCGATCTGCTGGTCGAGTTCGCCGAGCTGACCGGCACCCCGGTCGTCCCGACCCTGATGGGCTGGGGCGCCATCGCCGACGACCACGAGCTGAACGCCGGCATGGTCGGCCTGCAGACCTCGCACCGCTACGGCAACGCGAACTTCCTGGAGTCCGACTTCGTCCTCGGCATCGGCAACCGCTGGGCCAACCGCCACACCGGCAGCCTGGACGTCTACACCAAGGGCCGGAAGTTCGTCCACGTCGACATCGAGCCGACCCAGATCGGCAAGATCTTCGCCCCGGACTACGGCATCGCCTCCGACGCCAGGGCCGCGCTGGAGCTCTTCGTCCAGGTCGCCAAGGAGCTCAAGGCCGAGGGCCGGCTGCCCGACCGCAGCGCCTGGGCCGCCTCCACCCAGGAGCGCCGGGCCACCCTCCAGCGGCGCACCCACTTCGACAACGTGCCGATGAAGCCGCAGCGCGTCTACGAGGAGATGAACAAGGCGTTCGGGCCGGAGACCCGCTACGTCACCACGATCGGCCTGTCGCAGATCGCCGGCGCGCAGATGCTGCACGTCTACAAGCCGCGGCACTGGATCAACTGCGGCCAGGCGGGCCCGCTCGGCTGGACGATCCCGGCCGCTCTCGGCGTCGCCACCGCCGACCCCGAGACCCCGGTCGTCGCGCTCTCCGGCGACTACGACTTCCAGTTCATGATCGAGGAGCTGGCGGTCGGCGCCCAGCACCGGATCCCCTACGTCCACGTCCTGGTGAACAACGCCTACCTCGGCCTGATCCGCCAGGCGCAGCGCAACTTCGACATCGACTTCCAGGTCAAGCTGGAGTTCGAGAACATCAACTCGCCGGAGCTGGGCGTCTACGGCGTCGACCACGTCAAGGTCGCCGAGGGCCTGGGCTGCAAGGCGATCCGGGTCACCGAGCCGGACCAGCTGCTGCCCGCCCTGGAGGAGGCCAAGAAGCTGGCCGCCGAGTACCGGGTGCCGGTCATCGTCGAGGCGATCCTGGAGCGGGTCACCAACATCGCCATGGCGGCGGCCGACATCGACAAGGTGAACGAGTTCGAGGAGCTCGCCACCGAGCCGGGCCACGCCCCCACCGCGATCCGCCCGCTGACGGTCTGACCGCAGCACGCAAGCACCGCGACGGCCGGGCCGCTGTCTCTTATACACT
>NZ_JBHWBW010000556.1:1782-4757 GCF_042735675.1 Kitasatospora sp. NPDC059571 | reverse complement strand
CCGCCCCGCCCGCCCGGCGCGCTCCTCGCCCGAGGCGCGCGCCCCCGACGCCGCGCCCCCCATGTGCGCTTGATGCGCGGCGCACTCACTCCTCGACGAGGAGCTTCTCCCGGAGTTGCGCCAGTGTCCGGGCCAGCAGCCGGGACACGTGCATCTGGGAGATGCCCACCTCGGCCGCGATCTGCGACTGGGTCATGTTCCGGAAGAACCGGAGCACCAGGATCTTCTGCTCGCGCGGCGGCAGCTGCGCCAGCAGCGGCTTGAGCGACTCGCGGTACTCGACCCCCTCCAGCGCCTCGTCGGTGGCGCCCAGGGTGTCCGCCACGGCCGGCGACTCGTCGTCGCTGTCCGGGACGTCCAGCGAGAGCGTGGAGTACGCGTTGGCGGACTCCAGGCCCTCCAGCACGTCCTCCTCGGAGATCCCCAGGTGCTCGGCCAGCTCGTGCACCGTGGGCGAGCGCCCGTGCCGCTGGGAGAGCTCGCTGGTCGCCGTGGTGAGCGACAGCCGCAGCTCCTGGAGCCGGCGCGGCACCCGGACCGCCCAGCCCTTGTCCCGGAAGTGCCGCTTGATCTCGCCCACGATGGTCGGCGTCGCATAGGTGGAGAACTCCACCCCGCGCTCGTGGTCGAAGCGGTCCACCGACTTGATCAGGCCGATGGTGGCGACCTGGGTGAGGTCGTCCAGCGGCTCGCCGCGGTTGCGGAAGCGCCGGGCCAGGTGCTCGACCAGCGGGATGTGCATCCGCACCAGCTGGTTGCGGATCTCCACCCGCTCCGGCGAGCCCTCGGCGAGCTGGGACAGCCGGACGAACAGGGCCCGGGCGGCCTCGCGGTCCGGCGCCGCGGAGCGGTGGCCCTGGGCGGGCACCGCGCCGCGCACCACCGGTGCGGCGGCCGGCAGGCCCTCGTCCGCGGCCGCGTCCGCCGTGGCGGCGTGCTGCTCCGGTGTCGGGTCGGTCGGCTGGGTCATCCGGTGGGCGTCCTTCGGGTACGCGTCGTCAGTCGGGGCGGCGTCGGCGATGCGGGCAGCGCTCGCCTGGGGCGGTACGGCCACGTCCTCGGTGGCGGCCGGCAGGGCGGCGGCACCTGTGCGGTCCAGATCACTCACGGCGATCACCCGTTCCGTTCCGGGAGCACTTGTCACTGGTGGGACCGCCGCGGGCGGCGGTCCGGGCAAGCCGTACGCGCGGTGTGCCGTCCTGCGACGGCCTCGGCGCGTACGGCCCTCGGCGCGCGGCGCTAGGGCTGGGCAGGGGACCCGCCGCGCTTCTTGTGCAGGCTGATGCGGACCGTGTTGTCCTCGCCCACCGAGGAGTCGACCTCGCCGGCCAGCGCGGAGAGCACCGTCCAGGCGAAGGTGTCCCGCTCGGGGGCGCGGCCGTCGGTGGTCGGCGCCGCGACGGTGACCTTGAGCGAGTCGCCGACCAGCCGGAACTCGCAGCTCAGCACGGAGCCGGGCACCGCCTGCTGGAGCAGGATGGCGCAGGCCTCGTCCACCGCGATCCGGAGGTCCTCGATCTCGTCGAGGGTGAAGTCCAGACGGGCTGCCAGGCCCGCCGTCGCTGTTCGCAGCACCGAGAGATAGGCGCCCGCAGCGGGCAGCCTGACCTCGACGAAGTCCTTGACGTCGGGCTCACCGTCGATCTGGGACACCCTCACCTCCTGGGTGACGCGCGCTGCTTGCGGCCGGACGGCCGCGGCACTTCCACTTGCTTGGCTCAACTGCTTCGCCCCAACTCGTCCGAGGGGTGGTGCGGTACGTACCGGTTCATACCCACCTGGGGCATTCCGAACGCCGCGCATCCGCCCGTGACGTTACCGCTATCGACCGGTGGATGTCGCCGCCTTGCGCCACGATCACGTGATCGGGCGATCCGGGGGCGTCAGCGGGCACTGCCGCCCAGCTCGGCGAGGGCGTCGTCGGTGAGCCGGAAGACCGTCCACTCGTCCATCGGCACGGCCCCGAGCGACTTGTAGAAGCCGATCGACGGCTCGTTCCAGTCGAGCACGGACCACTCCAGGCGGGCGTAGCCGCGCTCCGTGCAGATCCGCGCCAGCTCGGCCAGCAGGGCCTTGCCGTGGCCGCCGCCGCGCCGCGCCGGGCGGACGTAGAGGTCCTCCAGGTAGATCCCGTGGGTGCCGCGCCAGGTGGAGAAGTTGCGGAACCACAGGGCGAAGCCGACCGGCTCCCCGGTGGCGTCGTCCTCGGCGATCAGCCCGAACACGGCCGGGTGCTCGCCGAACAGCGCGTCGTGCAGCTGCTCCTCGGTGGCCCTCGCCTCGTGCAGGGCCCGCTCGTACTCCGCGAGCTCGCGGATCATGGCGTGGATGGCGGGGACGTCGCTGGCGGTGGCGGTGCGGATCATACGGCGAGGGTACTCGGACGCACCGACCGGGCGGAAAGGGAAATATCGCCGGGCACCGGCCGGTGCGCCCCGCTCACGGCTCGTCCCAGGCCTGGACGGAGGTCTGGTCGACGATCCGGCCGTCCCGCAGGTCGGCCATCGAGGTGGCCAGCACCCGGGTGCCGTCCGGGTAGCGGCAGGACTCCATGAAGGCGACGTGGTCGCCGTCCACCACCACCTGTTCCAGCGTGTGGGTCATGTCCCGGCCGTACACGTCGGTGAGCATGTCGGAGATCGCGGTCCGGCCGTGCATCACCATCGGGTGGCTGGGCTGGGTCCGGCGGTCGATCATCCGGATCTCGGCGTCGTCGGCGTAGAGCGCCAGCAGGGCCGAGGCGTCGTGCTGCTCGATGCCCCGGCGCAGGGCGTCGGTGTCGAAGGCGGTGGGTGCCGCCGCGGTGCTCATCGCGGTCTCCCTCGGTCGCGCGGAGGGGCCGCACCGGGGCGGTTCGGCCCGTGCTCCGAGCGTACGCCGCCGGGGGTGCGCCGACACGCCGGAGGCCCCGGCGCGCGGGGGTGCGCGGCCGGGCCGCCCGGGGACAGTGCCGCGATGACGCCGTCGGTGGGTGC
>NZ_JBHWBW010000556.1:0-1772 GCF_042735675.1 Kitasatospora sp. NPDC059571 | reverse complement strand
GCGGGGGGGGGGGGGGGCCCCCGGGGGGGGTTGCGGCCGGGGCCCCGGGCGTCCGCCGCGGGGGGTGCGCCCCCCCCCGGGCGCCCCGGCGGGGGTGTGCTCCGCGGCCGGGCCTCCGGGTTACTGACCCGTGATCAGGCCTTCTTGGTCTCCCAGAAGATCCGGTCGATCTCGGCGATCAGGTCGAGCAGGGCCTGGCCGGTCGCCGGGTCGGTCGACGCCTTGGCGGCCGAGGCGGCCTTGCCCGCGTTGTTGAACAGCTCGTGCAGCTGCGGGTAGGCCTCGAAGTGCGGGGCCTTGAAGTAGTCGGTGTGCAGCACGGAGAGGTGGTGCTTGACCAGCTCGGCGCGCTCCTCCTTGATGACGACGGCGCGCGCACGGAAGTGCGGGTCCTCGTTGGCCTGGTACTTCTCCTGAGTGGCCTTCACGGACTCGGCCTCGATACGGGCCTGGGCCGGGTCGTACACGCCGCAGGGCAGGTCGCAGTGGGCGTGCGCGGTGGCTCGCGGAGCAAACAGACGAGAGAACATGGGAGTCCTTCCTTAGATCGTCTTCCCGCGCCGAGATTACCCCGCCGCCGCCCCCGATTCGCGGTCGGCCCGGTGGCCTAGGGCAAAAGAAGGAGGCGCAACCGGTCCATATCGGACGGCCCCGGATGGGGGAGACTGGACGCGGACGCGTGCGGGCAGGGAGAGGGCGGATGGCCGAGGAGACGGAGCACGGGCCGGTCGGCGGTCTGCTGCCGTTCGGGGTGATCGACGTGGCGGGGCCCTCGATGCGGCCCACGCTGCACGACGGCGACCAGGTGGTGGTCCGCTACGGCGGACGGATCCGGCCCGGCGCGGTGGTGGTCTGCCGGCACCCGCTGCGGCAGGACCTGCTGGTGGTCAAACGGGCGGTGGAGCGGCGCCGGGGCGGCTGGTGGCTGCTGTCGGACAACCCGCTGGTGACCACGGACAGCCGCGAGTTCGGCGTGGTGCCGGACGACCTGGTGCTCGGCCGGGTGCTGCTGCGGTTCTGGCCCCGGCCGCGGGTGCTGGGCGCGCGCTGACCGGCCGGGGCCGCCGTGCTGGCGGTCAGCCGCGGCTGAGGGCGGCGGCGCGGGCCGCCTCCTCGCGCTTGCGGGCGCGGTAGGCGGCGACGTTCGCGCGGGTGGCGCAGCGGTCCGAGCAGTACCGCCGGGAGCGGTTGGTGGAGGTGTCGAGGTAGGCGTTGCGGCAGGGCGCGGCCTGGCAGATGCCCAGCCGGTCGGCGCCCAGCTCGGTCAGGTGGATCGCCAGGCCCATGCAGGCGACCGCGGTGAAGTTGGCGGTGGCGGTGGCCGCGTTGTCGGCGAGGTGGAGGTGCCAGCGCGGCCGGCCGGCCTCGTCCAGGTAGTCGTGGCCGGAGACCAGCGGGCTCACCGGGTACTCGACCATCAGGCTGTTGAGCAGGTCGACGGCGCGGATCTGGTCGCCCTCGGCGGCGGCCTCGAAGACGCCGCGCAGCCGGGTGCGGACGGCCCGCAGCCGGGGCAGGTCGGCCTCGTCCGCCAGCGAGGCGCCGCGCGAGGAGGAGCCGAACAGGGCGCGGACGGCGTCGACGGTGGTGAGGGCGTCGGTTCCGCGGTCCGGCTCCTCGGTGTTCACCAGCCGGACTGCGTAGTCGGCGTACGAGGCGAGCTCCACGGGGGGTCCTTCCGAGGCCGGTAACGGGTGAGCTGCCCCAAGGGTATTACCTTTGCGGAGCCCGCGGGAGGGAACGCGGCGGGGGGGGGGGGGGCCCCGGCGGGG
>NZ_JBHWBW010000555.1:0-4760 GCF_042735675.1 Kitasatospora sp. NPDC059571 | reverse complement strand
GGCCGGTCTGACCCTCCCCGTCGCCGCCGCCCCCGCCGCGCTGTGGCGGGCCCGCGGGCTCGGCCGGGTGGTCGCCGAGGACCTGCCGGTCGTCGTCCGGGCCGCCGAGACCACCGAGGGCCGGGCCCGGCTCTACCGCCGGGCCAACGCCCGCGGCCACGCCGCCGAGGCCCTGCGCCGGGCCGTCCGGCACCGGCTCGCCCCGGTCCTCGGCGTGCCCCCGGCGGCCGACGGGCCCGACCCGGCCACCCTCTGCGCCGCGGCCGCGGCCCGCACCGGCCGCCCGTCGGCCGAGGTGCAGGCCCTGCTGTACGGCGGGCCGCCCACCGACGACGCCGCGTTGCTGCGGCTCACCGACCACCTCGACGCCCTGGAAAGGCAGGTACGACAGCCGTGACCGAGCAGCCCGCTGCCCTCACGTCCCTCACCAAGACCGACGGGACGCCGGCCGCGATACCGCCCGTCCGGACCCCCGACGGCGGCCTCGGCCCCGCCGGCGCCCCGGCCGCCGGGGACGCCCGCGCCGCCCTCACCGCCCTGCGCGAGGAGATCGCCAAGGCGGTGGTCGGCCAGGACGCCGCGGTCACCGGCCTGGTCGTCGCGCTGCTGTGCGGCGGGCACGTCCTGCTCGAAGGCGTGCCCGGCGTCGCCAAGACCCTGCTGATCCGCACCCTGTCCACCGCGCTCAGCCTGGACACCAAGCGCATCCAGTTCACCCCCGACCTGATGCCCGGCGACGTCACCGGCTCGCTCGTCTACGACGCCCGCACCGCCGAGTTCTCGTTCCAGCCCGGCCCGGTCTTCACCAACCTGCTGCTCGCCGACGAGATCAACCGCACCCCGCCGAAGACCCAGGCCTCCCTCCTGGAGGCCATGGAGGAGCACCAGGTCACCGTCGACGGCGAACCGCGCGCGCTGCCCGTCCCGTTCCTGGTCGCCGCCACCCAGAACCCGGTCGAGTACGAGGGCACCTACCCGCTGCCCGAGGCCCAGCTCGACCGCTTCCTGCTCAAGCTCGTCCTGCCGCTGCCCACCCGCGAGCAGGAGTTCCAGGTCCTGGCCCGGCACGCGGCCGGCTTCGACCCGCGCGACCTGGCCGCGGCGGGCGTGCGCCCGGTCGCCGGGCCTGCGGACGTCGCCACCGCCCGCGCCGAGATCGCCAAGGTCACCGTCGCCCCCGAGGTCCTCGCCTACATCGTGGACATCTGCCGGGCCACCCGGCAGTCCCCGTCGCTCTCCATCGGTGTCTCGCCGCGCGGTGCCACCGCCCTGCTGAACACCTCGCGCGCCTGGGCCTGGCTGGCCGGCCGCGACTACGTCACCCCCGACGACGTCAAGGCGCTCGCCCTGCCGACCCTGCGCCACCGCGTCCAGCTGCGCGCCGAGGCCGAGATGGAGGGCGTGAGCGCCGACTCCGTCGTGCAGGCCGTCCTCGCCCAGACCCCCGCCCCGCGCTGACCCGACCTCACCGAGGAGTCCCACCCATGGCCCCGACCGGCCGTACCGCCCTGCTCGCCGCGCTCGGTGCGCTCGTCGTCGGCCCGGTCATGCCCTCCTGGGCCGGAATCGCCGCGGTGACCGGCGCCGTCCTGCTCGCCGTCACCGCCGACCTGATGCTCGCGGCACCGGTCCGCACCCTCCGGTTCGCCAGGTCCGGCGACACCCGGGTGCGGACCGGCGAGAGCGCCGAGGTCGAACTGACCGTCACCAACCCCTCCCGGCGACCGCTTCGAGCCCGGATCAGGGATGCCTGGCCACCGTCGGCCTGGCACCCCGGCAGCTCCTACCGGGCGGCCCGGCACACGGTCACCGTCCCGGCGGGCGAGCGGCGCCGCCTGCTCACCGTGCTCGGACCCGTCCGTCGCGGCGACCACCACGCGCACCGGGTGACCGTCCGCTCCCACGGCCCGCTCGGCCTGGCCGCCCGCCAGGGCTCGCACCACGTCCCGTGGACGGTCCGCGCCCTCCCCCCGTTCACCAGCCGCCGCCACCTCCCGTCCCGACTCGCCCGGCTGCGCGAACTCGACGGCCGCACCTCGGTACTGACCCGCGGCCAGGGGACCGAGTTCGACTCGCTGCGCGAGTACCTGCCCGGCGACGACGTCCGCTCGATCGACTGGCGGGCCAGTGCCCGCCGGAACACCGTCGCCGTCCGCACCTGGCGGCCCGAGCGCGACCGCCACATCCTGCTCGTCCTCGACACCGGCCGCGCCTCGGCCGGCCGGGTCGGCGACGCGCCCCGGCTGGACGCCGCCCTCGACGCCGCCCTGCTGCTCACCGCGCTCGCCACCAAGGCCGGCGACCGCGTCGACCTGCTGGCCCACGACCGCCACCGGCGCGCCGCCGTGGTGGGCCGCTCCGCCGCCGACGTCCTGCCCGCGTTCACCGATGCCATGGCCGGCCTGGAGCCGGCCCTGCTGGAGACCGACCAGCGGGCCCTGACCGCGGCCGCCCTCCGGATGGCCCCGCACCGCTCGCTGATCGTGCTGCTCACCGGCCTCGACGCGGCCTCCGCCGAGGGCGGGCTGATCGACCGCATGCCGCAGCTCGCCCGGCGCCACGAGGTGGTCGTCGCCTCGGTCGCCGACCCGCGGCTCGACGAACTCGCCGCCGCCCGTGGCACGGTGGACGCGGTCTACGGCGCCGCCGCGGCCGAGCAGACCCGGGCCGACCGGCGGCGTACGGCCGAGCGCCTGACCCGGCTCGGTGCGACCGTCCTGGACGCCCCGCCCGCCGCGCTCCCACCGGCCCTCGCCGACGCCTACCTCGCGCTCAAGGCCGCCGGCCGCCTCTGACCTCGCGCTCCTCCGACCCTTCCTCCGCGAGCAGCCGGGCCGTCCGCTCGTCGGCGGGCAGGAACGCCTCCAGCTTGAGCTCCGCGAGCGTCACATCGGTCGCGGTGGCGAACGTGGTCACCGTGGTGAAGAGCCGCAGTTCGCCGCGCGGTGAACGGAGCACCAGTGGCACCGCGAACCCGAGCGGTTCACCGCCCCCGGCCGACTCCGGTACCAGCGCGCTCAGTTCGGTGTAGAGCTCGGCCGACCCGGCAGCGGTGTCCTGCCGCAGCCGCACCAGGATGTGCCGCGCCCAGTCGGCGAGGTTGGCGACCCGCGGGCCCAACCCCCGTGGGTGCAGAGCCAGTCGGTACACGTTGGCACCCACCGCGCACAGCTCGGGGTCGGCACCCTCGACCAGCCGGTCGAACGCGCTGTTCGCCGCCACCAGCGCACCCGAGCCGTCGACCACCAGCGCGGGCCACGGCAGATGGCCGGTCAGCACCCGTTCCAGCGCCTGCCGGACGGGCGCGATCGCCGCGCCGTGCACCCCGCTCTCCGGATAGGCCGGCGCGTAACCCGCCGTCAGCAGCAGCTCGTTGCACTCCCGCAGCGACAGACCGAGTGAGTCGGCCAGCCGCAGCACCATCGTCCGGCCCGGAGCCGACCGCCCGCTCTCCATGAAGCTGACGTGCCGCTGGGAGGTGCCCGCCCGGTGCGCGAGTTCGAGCTGGCTGATCCGCAGGCGGGCCCGGCACTCGCGCAGTGACGTGGAGAACTCCATGCCTCAGTCTCCGTCGGCCGCCGACCCGTTGCCATTCCCTGCGGGGAATTGAGCCGATACCCGCGCGGGCGGAGGCTGAGGGCATGCAGAACGACACCAGCGCACCGACGTCCGCGCCGCTCACCGAACCTCCCGCCCGGTTCGAGGTCGGTGTCCTCCTCCCCACCGGCGCCGCCCAGTGGGGGGACGGCACCGACCCCCGGGCTCTGATCCCCTTCGCCCTGCGGGCCGAGGAGCTCGGCTTCGACTCGCTCTTCGTCAACGACTCGCTGCTGACCCCGCGGATCGAGCCGCTGACCATGCTGGCGGCGCTGGCCGCGGTGACGCACCGGGCCACCCTCGGCACCGGCGCCCTGCTCCCCTTCCTCCGCCGCCCCGTCCAGGCCGCGCAGACGCTCGCCTCCGTCGACCTCCTCTCCGGGGGACGGCTCGCCGTCGCCGTGGGCGCCGGCTTCCCCGGCCGGTTCGGGCAGCCGCTGTACGAACTCTCCGAACTCCCGTGGGAGCGGCGGTTCAAGCGCCTGGACGAGACCGTCGATCTGTGGCGCCGCCTGTGGTCGACCACCGGGCCGACGTCCTTCCACGGCGAGCTGCTGCACTTCGACGACATCCCGCCCTCGACGCAGCCGTTCACTCCCGGCGGGCCGCCGGTCTGGCTCGGCGGCGCCACCCCCGCGGCACTCGCCCGCACCGGCCGCCGCTACGACGGCTGGCTCCCCTACCCGCCGGACCCTGCCGACTACCGGACGGGACTGGCCGTCGTCCGCGAGGCCGCGACCACCGCCGGCCGCGACGCCGCCGGCCTCACCCCGGCGCTCTTCGTGTCCGTCCTGGTCGACGAGGTCCCGGCCGCCGCCCGGCGGTCGATGGACGCCTACGCACAGGCGACCTACGGCATGCCGCTCGCCCAACTGGAGACCATCCAGGCCGTACTGACCGGCCCCGCCGACGAGGTGGCGGCCGGACTCTCCCGCTATGTGCAGGCCGGCGCCCGCCACCTGGTGATCCGCCTCGGCGGGCTGACCCTCAAGACCCAGCAGGAACAGCTCGAACGGATCGCGGAGCTCGTGACGCGTCTGCAGTGAGCGGGCATGCGGGTCCCGGAAATGCGAGAAGCCCCGCCCGGGTGACCCGGGGGGGGCTTCTCAGAAGAATTGTTCGGCGGCGTCCTACTCTCCCACAGGGTCCCCCCTGCAGGACCC
>NZ_JBHWBW010000554.1:0-4787 GCF_042735675.1 Kitasatospora sp. NPDC059571 | reverse complement strand
CCGGCGGGGCGGCCGGGACCCGGGGGGTGCGGCCGCCGTGGCGGGCGAGGTGCTCGACCTCGTCCCACCAGAACGGCTGGTCGGTGCCGATCAGCCCGGGGATGACGAAGCAGACCGCCGGGATGCCCCTGGCCGCGAGCTGCGGCAGGGCCCGGCCGTGGACGGTCGGGTCGCCGTCGTCGAAGGTGATCAGCACGCTGTGCGGCGGCAGCGGCCGGCCCCCGCGGCAGGCCTCCTCCACCTGGTCGATCGAGACCGGGTGGCAGCGCTGCTGCAGCAGGTCGAGGTGGGCCGCGAAACCGGCGGCGTCCTCGACCCCGTGGTAGCCGAGCACTGCCAGTCGGCCGGCCGAGCGGTGCCGGAACCAGGCCTGCGCGGGGGAGTGGCGCAGCGCCGCGTCCGCGCCCTCCCAGGCGTCGCAGCGGTCGTACCAGGTGGAGAGCCTGGCCCGGACGGCCGGGTTCACGCCCGGACCAGCGCGGGGAAGGAGGCGCCGATGCCGACCCCGGGGTACCAGTGGTCGCGCGGCTTCTCGTGGAAGTACAGGAACTCCCGCTGCTGCCGCTCGGCCCAGCGCTGGAGCTCGGGCCAGCAGTAGCTCTTGGTGGCGAGGACGACCGCGCCCGGCGCCAGCAGGGGCGTGGCGGCGTCCAGTTCGGCGCGCTCGTGCTCCGGGGTGTGGCCGGTGTCGACGAGCAGCAGGTCGATCGGGCGGCGGCGGGCGACCGGCCCGGCGAGGAAATCCAGGGAGTCGCCCGTGACGTGTTCGATCACCGCGTCGTACGGTGGGACGATCAGCTCGCCGGCCCGGTCGTCGAGGTCGACCGTGGCCACGGTGCCGCTGCCGTTGCGGAGCAGCGCGGCGGCGGTGACGACGCTGCCGAGGCCGCGGTTGGTGCCGGTCTCCACCACGAACTCGGGCCGCAGCGCGCGGACGAAGGCGTACCAGCCGAGCCGCCGGCCGTAGCGGACCACCGGGTCGGTGGTGGCCCGCCGCGGGCTGCGGGCGAGGGTGGCGCCGATCACCGCGGCGAGCCGGTCGTCCTCCTTGACCTCCCGGAGGTAGCCGCGGACAGCGTCCACGCCGGTGCCGGTAGCCGTCGCCACGAACCACGCCAGGTGCTCCAGGTTGAGCGGTTCCAGGTCGTAGGTGTAGTGGACGTGCTCCCTGGACCGGAACAGCCAGGCGGCGGAGCGCCGGGCGATCCGGGCGTTGTGCCGGGCGGCGTCCCCGAAGCGGACCGGGAGGGCGGCCACGGGTGCCAGCGGGCTCTCGGCGAGCCGCCGGGTCAGGGCGTTGTGCTTCACGACTGCTCCTAATGTGTCGTCATTCCCGGCCGGAAGCGCCGACAGGTGCCCGTTTGGCCGCGATTGTGGCAATTTATCCAGCATGAATGCACAGCAGCAGTCGACACGCCACCGGGCGGCCCGCGGTCGGGCGCGCCGCCCGCAGGTCACCCTGGTGGTGCCGTTCCTCTCGGAGTTCCGGCGCTCCTTCTACCGGCGGCTCGAGGCCGACCTCGACGAGCGCGGCATCGGCTTCGTCCTGGCCTTCGGCGCCCCGTACAGCAGGGATCTGAAGGAGCGGCAGGACTCCGTCGAGATGGCCGGCGCGGTCCGCCTGCCGCAGTGGAGCACCGAGGTCGCCGGCCGGCCGGTGGTCCACAAACGGATCGGCCCGCTCGTACGCTCCTCGGACGTCCTGGTGGTCGACCAGTCGCTGCGCAACCTGGAGCTGTACCCGCTGCTGCTGCGGCAGTGGGCGGGCTGCGGGCCGACGGTCGCGATGTGGGACCACGGGCGCACCTACACCCGCCCGCAGTCCCGCCTGGAGCAGTCGCTCAAGTTCGCGTTGACCCGGCAGGCCCGCTGGTTCTTCTCCTACACCGCGGGCGGCGCTCGGGCGGTGACCGGGCAGGGCTTCCCCGGGCAGCGGGTCACCGTGGTGCAGAACGCCGTCGACACCGCCGCACTCGACGCGGCGTACCGGGCCGTGACGCCGGAGCAGCTCGCCGCCCTGCGGGCGGAGTACGGCCTCCGGGCCGGCCGGACGGGCCTGTTCGTCGGTGCCCTCAGCACCGGCAAGCGGATCCCGTTCCTGGTCGAGGCGGCGGAGGAGGTGGCCCGCAGGCTGCCCGGGTTCCGGCTGCTGGTCGCCGGGACGGGCGAGCACCGGGCGCTCGTCGAGCGGGCGGCGGCGGCCGGCCGGGCGGTGGTCCCGGTGGGCCAGGCCTTCGGCGCGCGCAAGGCCCTGCTGGGCGCGGTGTCGGACGTCATGCTGATGCCGGGACTGGTCGGCCTGTGCGCCGTCGACTCGTTCGTGCTCCGCACACCGGTAGTGACCACGCCCTGGCCCTGGCACGCACCCGAGTTCGAGTACCTGGAGGACGGGCGCAACGCGCTGGTCGCGCCGGACGACCCGGTCCGGTACGCCGCAGCCGTCGCCGACCTGCTCACCCGGCCCGCCGACCTGGAGGCGCTGCGGCAGGCCGGCGAACAGGATGCCGGCCGCTACACCGTGGAGGAGATGAGCCGCAGGTTCGCCGACGGACTGGTCGACCTGCTCGCGGAGCGCGGCCGATGAGCCCGCCCGCCGGGCCGCCGGCCGTCGCCGCGGACGCCGTCCGGGCACCCGGTCCGCGGATCCACCGGACCCCGCAGGGCCTCGCCCCGCTGGAGGACGGCTGGCGGCGGCTGGCCGCCGCGACGCCGGGCTCCTCCTACTTCGCGACCCCGGACTGGGTGCTCGCCGCCTGGGAGACCATGGAGCCGGCCGTCGCCGCCGGCGCCGAGGCGGCCGTCTGGACGGCACCGGACGGCGCCGTCGAGGCGGTGCTGCCGCTGGTCCTGCGCCGGGCCGCACTGCACCCCCGGCTGCCGCTGCCGGTGACGGCCTGGACGCTGCTCGGCGAACCGGACGACGCAGCCGACCACGGCATCCTTCCGGTCGCGCCGCAGCGGTGCGCAGAGGCCGGGCGCTGGCTGCGCCAACGGACGGCCGGCCGCAGCGTCTGGCTCCCGGCCATGGACCCGGAGGCCGACCCCGCGCTGCTCCCGCCCGGCACCTTCCGGGTCGCCTCGGTCACCTGCCCCCGTCTGGTGATCGGCCCCGACACGGAGGTCGGCTCGCGCGGCTTCCGCGCCACCGGCCGCCGCCGCGAACGGCAACTCGCCGACCTGGGAGTGTCGTTCCGCTGGATCGAACCGCCCGCCATGACCGCGCAGGTCCTGGACACCGTGCTGCGGCTGCACCGGCTGCGCCAGGAGCACAAGGGCGTGCCCACCGCGTTCGGCCCCGCCCGCCGCGCCTTCCACCTGCGGCTGCAGCACCGGGCCGCACCGGGCCGCGGCCCCGCGGCGCTCCTCGCCGAGCACGAGGGCCGGGCGATCGGCGCGGTGTACGGCTTCCGGTGGGGGCAGACCTTCGCCTACTACAACGGCGGATGGGACCCGGCCTACGCCCGGCTGAGCCTCGGCACGGTTCTGCTGAACCGGACCATCGCCACGGTGGCCGACCGCGGCGCCCGGGTCTTCGACTTCCTGCGCGGGGACGAGGCCTACAAGTACCGCTCCTTCGGGGCCACGGACCGCCACGACGTGCAGTGGCTGCGTCCGCGGAGCCCGGCCGCGCTGCTCTCCGGCGCGGTCCTGCGCCACGCCCGCCGGCGCCGCGGCACGACCCGCCCCGCCGACGGCTGACCCGCGGACCGGCGTCAGCCCTTCGCCAGGTCCGCCGGGTACGGCCGGTCCTCCCGCAGTGCCCGGAACGTCTCGGACGCGGCGGGCTCGTCCGGCACGTCCCGGTCCGGATCGGCGGCGTACGGCCGGCGGGGCACCGTGCGGTAGTCCACCCGGCTCTCCGGCACGGCCCGCAGCCGCTCCACCAGGTCGGTCAGCCGGCCGAGGGAGTCGAGGCCGGCGTCGGCGGTGATCGACGAGGTCACGGCATCGAGGACGGGGTACAGCCGGACGGGGTTGAACAGCGTGCCGTTGCTGCGCAGTTTCGCGGTGACCAGCTTGAGGAAGGCCTGCTGACGCTGCATCCGGTTGGTGTCGCTGCCGTCGCCGACGTACTCGCGCGCCCGGACGTAGGCCAGGGCGTCGGCGCCGTGCAGCAGGTGCGGGCCGGCGGACAGGTCGAGGCCCACGTTCGGGTCGCGCTCGGCCTGCGGCAGGTCCACCTCCACGCCGCCCAGCGCGTCGACGATCCGGCTGAACCCCTCGAAGCCGAGGACCATGTGGTGGTCGACCCGGATGCCGGTCAGGTCCTCGAAGGTGCGGATCGTGCACGCCGCCCCGCCGAGGTCGAAGCTCCAGTTGAACTGGGAGTACTGGGCCCGGCTCGACCCGCCCCCGGCCTGCGGGCAGCTCGGGATCTGCACCATCATGTCCCGCGGCACACTGACGATCTGGAGCCGTTCGCCGTCACCGGAGAGGTGGATCAGCAGGACGGTGTCGGAGCGGGCGCTGCCCAGTTCCGGACGGTAGTCGGATCCCATCACCAGGATGTTCTCGGCATTCCCGGTGGCCGGGGGCCGCAGGCCCGACTGGCCGGCGAGCAGCCGCTCGGTGGCGGTGTCGCGGTGGATGTTGCCGTCCAGGTGGCGGTAGGCCCACCAGCCGAGCCCGGTGGCAGCGGCCAGCAGCCCGGCCGCGGAGATCGCGAGGACCTTCAGCACCCGGCGCCGCCTCGGGCGGGTCGGCGCCGCCCCCTGCGCGTCCTGTGGTGCGCCCGCCTCCGGGGCCGGTCCGCGGGTCACCGGACGGCGCCTTGGGGGCTGTTCGCC
>NZ_JBHWBW010000553.1:0-4788 GCF_042735675.1 Kitasatospora sp. NPDC059571 | reverse complement strand
CTTCTTCGCCGGAGCGGTCTTCTTGGCCGTCGCGGTGGTCTTCTTGGCGGCAGCGGTGGTCTTCTTGGCCGCCGCGGCCGTCTTGGCGGGGGCCGCCTTCTTGGCCGTCGCGGTGGTCTTCTTGGCCGCCGCGGCCGTCTTGGCGGGAGCCGCCTTCTTGGCGGCGGCGGTCTTCTTGGTGGCAGCGGCGGCGGTGCCGGCCGCGGCGGCGACGCGCTTGGTGGCGGCGCGCTTGGCCGCGGCGGTGGTGGCGCCGCTCTTGCCGGGGGTCAGCGAGCCCTTGGGGGCCTTCTTGACCGACGGGCCCTCCTTCGGCAGCTTCTTGGCGCCGGAGACGAGGTCCTTGAAACCCTGGCCCGGGCGGAAGCGCGGCACCGAGGTCTTCTTGACCTTGACGCGCTCGCCGGTCTGCGGGTTGCGGGCGAAGCGCGCGGAGCGCTCCACCTTCTCGAAGGTGCCGAAGCCGGTGACCGAGACCCGGTCCCCTGCGACGACGGCACGCACCATGGTGTCGAGCACTGCGTCGACGGCCTCTGCGGCAGCCTTGCGACCACCCAGCTGCTCGGCCACCGCTTCGACAAGCTGAGCCTTGTTCACGTCTTCCCCTTCGGAAACGGGCGCCGGATGAATCCATCCGTTCATTTCGCACGTTAGGTATGTATCTGCGGACTTTCAATTACCAAACGCGTGAATCACCCTAGTGTCGCAATGGATTTGCGCGTTCGCGACCTCAGCGCAGCGGCGGGCGGCCCGCGTCGAGGTCCTGCACAAAGCGACTCAACCGCCGGGCGGCCCCCGGGAGATCGCGCTTGGCGGTCTCCGTGACGCTCAGCAGTTGACGGGTGAGAGCGGTCTTTGCATCCGTTGACACGTTCAGCGCAGATACGCGAGCGTGGGCTTGCTTCAACCGCTCGGCCACGAGCGCGTAGAGCGCTGCGACTTCCTGGTCGTCCGGTTCCTCAGCTGCTGAGGACTGGTCGTCCGTCCGGCCGTCAATTCGACCGCCGGCCGCACCGCCGCCGCCTGCCGTGGACGCGGGATCGCTGCCCGCGTACGGAGGTTCGTCGTGCCGGTGCATGCAACGATTGTGCCATCTGTCGCGACTTGCCCTGCGCAAGGGGGCCGTTGGGGCCAAATGCCCGGCGCCGTTCCCGGCCCGCGTCAACAGCGGACCAGGATGTGAACTCCCGCCCCCCGGCTGCCCCGAACGGCGGATGGCCCGCCCCCCCGAGGGGAGACGGGCCATCCGGTGGACGGGCGGGGCCTGGCCGGTCAGGCCACCGGCAGCGTGCGCGGCTTGAAGGACGGCCGGGTCGCCTCGAAGGCGGCGATGTCGGCCTCGTTCTGCAGCGTGATGCTGATGTCGTCCAGGCCGTTGAGCAGCCGCCAGCGGACGTTGTCGTCCAGCTCGAAGGCGGCGGTGACGCCCTCGGCGCGGACCTCGCGGGCCTCCAGGTCGACGGTGATCTCGGCGGTCGGGTCGGCCTCGGTGAGCGCCCACAGCTGCTCGACGGTCTCCTGCGGGAGGACGACGGTCAGCAGGCCGTTCTTCAGCGAGTTGCCGCGGAAGATGTCGGCGAAGCGGGAGGAGATGACCGCCTGGAAGCCGTAGTTCTGCAGCGCCCAGACCGCGTGCTCGCGGGACGAGCCGGTGCCGAACTCCGGGCCGGCCACCAGGACGCTGGCGCCCTGGCGCTCCGGGCGGTTGAGGACGAAGGACTCGTCCTTGCGCCAGGCCTCGAACAGGCCGTCCTCGAAGCCGGAGCGGGTGACCTTCTTCAGCCAGTGCGCCGGGATGATCTGGTCGGTGTCCACGTTGGAGCGCCGCAGCGGGACGGCGCGGCCGGTGTGGGTGGTGAACTTCTCCATGGTGCTCAGGCCTCCACGGCGACGCGGTCGGACAGGTCGGCGGGCGAGGCCAGGTGGCCCAGCACCGCGGTCGCGGCGGCGACCTGCGGGGAGACCAGGTGGGTGCGGCCGCCCTTGCCCTGGCGGCCCTCGAAGTTGCGGTTCGAGGTCGAGGCGCAGCGCTCGCCCGGGGCCAGCTGGTCCGGGTTCATGCCGAGGCACATCGAGCAGCCCGCGTGGCGCCACTCGGCGCCGGCCGCGGTGAAGACCTTGTCCAGGCCCTCCTCGACGGCCTGCAGGGCGACCCGCACGGAGCCGGGCACGACCAGCATCCGCACGCCCTCGGCGACCTGGCGGCCCTCCAGGATCGCGGCGGCGGCGCGCAGGTCCTCGATCCGGCCGTTGGTGCAGGAGCCGACGAAGACGGCGTCGACGGGGACCTCGCGCAGCGGGGTGCCGGCCTCCAGGCCCATGTACTTCAGGGCGTTCTCGGCGGCGATCCGCTCCTGCGGGTCCTCGAAGTCCTCGGGGTTCGGGACGTTGGCGCCGAGCGGGGCGCCCTGGCCCGGGTTGGTGCCCCAGGTGACGAACGGCGTCAGCGAGTCGGCGTCGATGAACACCTCGGCGTCGAAGACGGCGTCCTCGTCGGTGGCCAGGGTGCGCCAGTACGCGACGGCGGCGTCCCAGTCCTCGCCCTCGGGGGCGTGCGGACGGCCCTTGAGGTACTCGAAGGTGGTGTCGTCCGGGGCGATCATGCCGGCCCGGGCGCCCGCCTCGATGGACATGTTGCAGATGGTCATCCGGGCCTCCATGGAGAGGCTGCGGATGGCCGAGCCGCGGTACTCCAGGACGTAGCCCTGGCCGCCGCCGGTGCCGATCTTGGTGATGATGGCCAGGATGAGGTCCTTGGCCGTGACGCCCTCGGGCAGTTCGCCCTCGACGGTGATGGCCATCGTCCGGAACGGGGCCAGCGGCAGCGTCTGGGTGGCCAGCACGTGCTCGACCTGGCTGGTGCCGATGCCGAACGCCAGCGCGCCGAAGGCGCCGTGGGTGGAGGTGTGGGAGTCGCCGCAGACCACGGTGGTGCCGGGCTGGGTCAGGCCGAGCTGCGGGCCGACCACGTGCACGACGCCCTGCTCGACGTCGCCCAGCGAGTGGATGCGCACGCCGAACTCGGCGGCGTTCTTGCGCAGCGTCTCCAGCTGGACCCGGGAGACCGGGTCGGCGATGGGCTTGTCGATGTCGAGGGTCGGGGTGTTGTGGTCCTCGGTCGCGATCGTGAGATCGGTCCGGCGGACCTGGCGGCCGGCCAGCCGGAGGCCGTCGAAGGCCTGCGGGCTGGTGACCTCGTGCAGCAGGTGCAGGTCGATGAAGAGCAGGTCCGGCTCGCCCTCGGCGCGCCGGACGACGTGGTCGTCCCAGACCTTCTCTGCGAGTGTCCGTCCCATCGCGTTCCCTCCAGCCGGCCGCATTGCCGGCCTTCTCGTGTCGTCGAGGTCTCTTCCCATGCCGCCCTGGTGAGGCTCGCTGCGAGTCGCGACCTGCACACCGGATCGTCTGTCCAGGATGTGGACGCTTTGGTGAGGGTCCATCCTGGGTGTCTCCCGGGCTGCTCCATCAAGAGTGGCGCTTTTCTCGGAAGATTGAACTTGCGTCTCGCCCACTGAGACTGCAGTATCGAGACATGGACAACACTAGCGGCGTCGGCGTTCTCGACAAGGCCGCTCTGGTGCTCAGCGCACTGGAGTCGGGCCCCGCCACGTTGGCGGGGCTGGTCGCCGCCACCGGTCTGGCGCGGCCCACGGCCCACCGGCTCGCCGTCGCACTCGAACACCACCGCCTGGTCACCAGGGACATGCAGGGCCGCTTCATCCTCGGCCCCCGACTCGCGGAGCTCTCCGCGGCCGCCGGCGAGGACCGCCTCCTCGCCACCGCCGGCCCGGTGCTCACGCATCTGCGCGACGTCACCGGCGAGAGCGCCCAGCTCTACCGCCGCCAGGGCGAGATGCGGATCTGCGTCGCCGCCGCCGAGCGGCTCTCCGGCCTGCGCGACACCGTGCCGGTCGGCTCCACGCTGCCGATGAAGGCCGGCTCCGCCGCCCAGGTCCTGCTCGCCTGGGAGGAGCCCGAGCGCCTCCACCGGGGCCTGCAGGGCGCCCGGTTCACCGCGACCGCGCTGAGCGGCGTGCGGCGGCGCGGCTGGGCCCAGTCGATCGGCGAGCGGGAGCCGGGCGTGGCGTCCGTCTCCGCGCCCGTCCGCGGCCCCTCCAACCGCGTCGTGGCCGCCGTCTCCGTCTCGGGCCCGATCGAGCGCCTGACCCGCCACCCGGGCCGGCTGCACGCCCAGGCCATCATCGAGGCGGCCAACCGGCTCACCGAGGCCCTGCGCCGCGGCTGACCGGCCGGACGGCCACCGGACGACCGAAGGCCCGCCCCCGGGAATTACGGGGCGGGCCTTCGGCGCGCACGGACGGGAATGCCGCGGAATACGACGCGGGCATCACAAGGACGCGGACATGCAAAAAAGCCCCGGTCTCCCGGAGCTTATTGGCTGGGGTACCAGGACTCGAACCTAGACTAAATGAACCAGAATCACTCGTGCTGCCAATTACACCATACCCCAAAAGTACCCCCGACCGGATTCGAACCGGCGCTACCGCCTTGAGAGGGCGGCGTGCTAGGCCGCTACACAACGGGGGCTTGCACTACTGCTGTACTGCGCTGGGGTACCAGGACTCGAACCTAGACTAACTGAACCAGAATCAGTCGTGCTGCCAATTACACCATACCCCACCAGAGTTCAACCCCTGCGGGGCCTTCGCTCGGTGTCTCGCGCCTCCCTGCCCGGGCGGCGCAGAAAGAACATTACCCGACGCCCGGCCCCGCTCCAAAATCGATAACCGCAGGCAGGGCCCCGGACGCCTGCGGCCCCCGGGCGCC
>NZ_JBHWBW010000552.1:0-4798 GCF_042735675.1 Kitasatospora sp. NPDC059571 | reverse complement strand
GGCGGGGGGGGCTGGCGGGGTCGGTTCCGCCGCCGCCGCCGTGCGCGGCCCCACCTGGCGGCCGGGTACCGCGTAACTCCTCCACCGGCGGGGTTTCGACGAGGCTGTGCGTGGGGCGCGCCTCGTCGTCACCGGTGAGGGATGCCTGGATGCGCAGACGCTCCACGGCAAGGCCCCCGCCGGCGTTGCCGCGGCGGCCACCCGGGCGGGGGTTCGGGTGGCCGCTGTGGCGGGAAGGCTGGAGCTGTCCGAGCCGGAGTGGCGCGCGGCGGGCGTCGCGGCCGCCGTCGCGCTGACCGACCTGGCGGAACGGCCGGGGGACAGCATGACCAGGGCGGCCGAGCTGGCCGAGGCCGCGGGGGAGCGGCTGGCGGCCGCGTTGCTGGCCGGTGAAGGCCCGGTTGCCTCGTAGTTTCCTACATTGACGTTTTGTTGAAGGCGGGCCTAGGCTCCGAGCATCCGCAGCCGCCCGGACGGTCGTACCGGTCCCAACTGCCTTGCGCGCCTTCGGCACACCCCCATTCGTACTCCCGGTTCGGAGGTCCCAGATGCCCGTCAGCGAGACGCCCGCGACCACGGTGGTGATCCGCTCCCGCCGGGTGGTGCTGCCGGACGGCGAGCGTCCCGCCGACGTGCTGGTGCGCGACGGCCGGATCGAGCAGGTCGCCGCCCACGGCGCGCTGCTCGCCGGCGACGCGCACCTGACCGACCTCGGCGACACCGCGCTGCTGCCGGGCCTGGTCGACACCCACGTGCACGTCAACGAGCCCGGCCGCACCGAGTGGGAGGGCTTCGCCACCGCCACCCGGGCCGCCGCGGCCGGCGGCGTCACCACGATCGTCGACATGCCGCTGAACTCCGTCCCGCCGACCACCACGGTCGCCGGGCTGGAGGCCAAGCGGAAGACCGCCGAGGGTCAGGCCTGGGTCGACCTCGGCTTCTGGGGTGGCGCCGTGCCGGGCAACACCGGCGACCTGGCGCCGCTGCACGAGGCCGGCGTGTTCGGCTTCAAGAGCTTCCTGGCGCCCTCGGGCGTCGACGAGTTCCCGCACCTGGCCACCCGGGAGGACCTGGAGTCGGCGCTCGCCGAGCAGGCCCGGCTCGGGGCGCTGGCGATCATCCACGCCGAGGACCCGGCCGTCCTGGACGCCGCCCCGCAGCAGCCCGGCGTGCACTACCGCGACTTCCTGGCCTCCCGGCCGGACGACGCCGAGGCCGCCGCGGTGGCCCGGCTGCTGGACACCGCGCGCCGCACCGGCACCCGCGTCCACATCCTGCACGTCTCCTCGGCCGCCGTGCTGCCGCTGCTGCGGCAGGCCCGCGCGGACGGCGTCGAGGTGACCGCCGAGACCTGCCCGCACTACCTGACCCTGGCCGCCGAGGAGGTGCCGGACGGCGACACCGCGTTCAAGTGCTGCCCGCCGATCCGCTCCGAGGCCAACCGCGACGCGCTCTGGGCGGCCCTGGCGGCCGGCGAGTTCGCCGCGGTGGTCTCCGACCACTCGCCGTCCACCCCGGAGCTGAAGCTGCTGCGCCGGGACGGCGGCACCGGCGACTTCGCGGCCGCCTGGGGCGGCATCGCCTCGCTCCAGGTCGGCCTGCCCGCGGTCTGGACGGAGGCCCGCCGCCGCGGCCACACGCTGTCCGACGTGGTCCGCTGGATGGCGGGCGGGCCGGCCGCGCTGGTCGGCCTCACCGGTACCAAGGGCGCCATCGCGCCCGGGTACGACGCCGACCTGGTCGCCTTCGACCCCGACGCCGCGTTCGCGGTGCGCGCCGAGGAGCTGCACCACCGCAACCCGGTCACCCCGTACGCCGGCCGCACCCTCACCGGTGCCGTGCGCACCACCTGGCTGCGCGGCCGGGTGGTCGACACGGCGGGCGAGCCGTTCGGCCGTCAGATCGCCCGCCCGGCCCGCTGAGCCGCCGCCGCAGCACCACCTTCCCGCCCGATCACTCGTCAAAGGAGACTCCGTTGAGTACCGAGAACACCCCGAGCGCTCCGTTCACCGAGCTGGTCAACCTGGCCTCGCGCCTGCTGGGCGCCGGCATCGTCGGTACCAACGAGGACACCTTCGCCGACGCCGAGAACCTGCTGGTGGCCCGGCCTGCCGAGTTCCGCCCGCACACCTTCGGCCACAAGGGCCAGATCATGGACGGCTGGGAGTCCCGCCGCCGCCGCGGCGCCTCGGCCGCCCAGCCGCACCCCACCGACGACGACCACGACTGGGCCGTCGTCCGGCTCGGCGCCGCCGGCGTGGTCCGCGGCGTGGTCGTGGACACCGCCCACTTCACCGGCAACTACCCGGAGACCGCCTCCGTGCAGGCCGCCAGCGTGCCCGGCCACCCCTCGCCCGAGCAGGTGCTGGCCGCCGAGTGGACCGACCTGGTGCCGCGCACCGCGCTCAAGGGCGACACCGCCCACGAGTTCGCGGTCGAGGACGGCACCCGCTACACCCACGTACGCCTGAACATCTGGCCGGACGGCGGCGTCGCCCGGCTGCGGGTGCACGGCGAGGTGCTGCCCGACCCGCGCGAGCTGGACGGCCTCACCTTCGACCTCGCGGCCCAGGAGTTCGGCGGCGTGGCCGAGGCCGCCTCGGACCGCTACTTCTCCTCCCCGCACAACCTGAACGCTCCCGGCCGCGCCTCCGTCATGGGCGAGGGCTGGGAGACCCGGCGTCGGCGCGACAAGGCCAACGACTGGGTGCAGATCGCCCTGGCCGGGGGCGGCGAGGTCCTGGCCGCCGAGGTGGACACCTCCCACTTCGTCGCCAACGCCCCCGGCTGGGCCGACCTGGTCGGCTACGACGCCTCCACGGGCGGCAGCCCCGCCGAGGACCCGGACGGCTGGTTCGAGATCCTGCCGCGCACCCGCCTCGAGCCCGACACCCGCCACCGCTTCCGGTTCGACGCGGGCCGCCCGGCCACGCACGTCCGGATCAACGTCTACCCCGACGGCGGTCTGGCCCGCCTGCGGCTGACCGGCCGGCTCACCGAGGACGGCCGGGCCGGCCTCGCCCTGCGCTGGTTCGACGCGCTGCCCGCCGCCGAGGCCGAGGCCGCCCTCACCGGGGCCGGCCTGACCGCGCCCGAGGCCGCCGCGCTCACCGCCGCCCGCCCGCTCGCGGACGCCGCCGCGACCACCGCCGCCGTCGCTGCGCTGCAGCCGACCGACGGCCCCGACGGCGAGCACGCCTCCCGCCGCCGCTCGGCCATCTGGCGCCTGCTCGGCGTCTGACCCGCACTCACCCCTGCACCGCTGCTACTGAAGGACCCTCATGTCGAAGATCCTCACCACCGAGTCCGGCGCCCCGGTCGCCGACAACCAGAACTCCGCCTCCGCCGGCGAGTACGGCCCGCTGCTGATCCAGGACCAGCAGCTGCTGGAGAAGCTCGCCCGCTTCAACCGCGAGCGGATCCCGGAGCGCGTCGTGCACGCCCGCGGCTCCGGCGCCTACGGCTACTTCGAGGTCACCGACGAGGTCTCGCAGTACACCCGCGCCGACTTCCTCGCCGAGGTCGGCAGGCGCACCGAGGTCTTCCTGCGGTTCTCCACCGTGGCCGGCAACCTGGGCGCCTCCGACGCGGTGCGCGACCCGCGCGGCTTCGCACTGAAGTTCTACACCGCGCAGGGCAACTACGACCTGGTCGGCAACAACACCCCGGTGTTCTTCATCAAGGACCCGGTGAAGTTCCCGGACTTCATCCACTCGCAGAAGCGCGACCCGTACACCGGCATCACCGAGGCCGACAACGTCTGGGACTTCTGGGCGCACGCCCCCGAGGCCACCCACCAGATCACCTGGCTGTTCGGCGACCGCGGCATCCCGGCGAGCTACCGCCACATGAACGGCTACGGCTCGCACACCTACCAGTGGGTCAACGAGCAGGGCGACGCCTACTGGGTGAAGTACCACTTCAAGACCAACCAGGGCGTGCGCTCGCTGGACGGCTCGCAGGCCGCCGAGGTGGCCGGCGGCGACGCCGACAGCCACCAGCGCGACCTGCACCAGGCGATCGAGCGCGGGGTGTTCCCGTCCTGGACGCTGTACGTGCAGCTGATGCCGGTCGCCGAGGCCGCGACCTACCGCTTCAACCCGTTCGACCTCACCAAGGTGTGGCCGCACGCCGACTACCCGCTGGTCAAGGTCGGCCGCCTGGTGCTCAACAAGAACCCGGAGAACGTCTTCGCCGAGGTCGAGCAGGCCGCCTTCTCGCCGAACAACTTCGTGCCCGGCATCGGCCCGTCCCCCGACAAGATGCTGCAGGGCCGCCTGTTCGCCTACGCCGACGCCCAGCGCTACCGCCTCGGCGTGAACCACACCCAGCTCGCGGTCAACGCCCCGCGGGCCACCGAGGCGAACAACTACGGCCGCGACGGCCTCGGCGCGGTCAACAAGTCCGGCCGCGGCAAGAACTACGAGCCGAACTCCTTCGACGGCCCGGCGCAGACCGACGCCGCGCTGGCCGCCCCGGTGCGCGTGGAGGGCCACACCGGCACCTACACCACCCCGGCGCACACCAAGGACGACGACTTCTTCCAGGCCGGCGAGCTCTACCGGCTGATGTCGGACGGCGAGAAGGGCCGCCTGATCGCCAACCTGGCCGGCTTCCTCGCCCAGGTCGGCCGCGACGACATCGTGGAGCGCAACCTCGCCCACTTCCACGCCGCCGACGAGGAGTACGGCAGCCGTCTGGAGGCCGCCGTGAAGAAGCTCCGGGCGGGCGAGGACGCCTGACGGCAGGCCATCTGCACCACCCTCGGCGGCGGCCGCACCGGCCGCCGCCGCCCGGC
>NZ_JBHWBW010000551.1:0-4799 GCF_042735675.1 Kitasatospora sp. NPDC059571 | reverse complement strand
AGGTCGAGGCGGATCGGCACCAGGACGGCCTCGTCGCGGTCGCCCGCGGCGTCGAGCAGGGCGAGGCCCTCGGCGGCGGACAGCGCCTGCACGCCGCCGCGAGCCATCCGCTGCACGTCCGCGTCGCCGAGCTCACCGGCCATACCCCCGCCGTCCTCCGCCCACAGACCCCACGCCAGGGACTGCGCCGGCAGACCCGCAGCGCGGCGGTGAGCCGCGAGGGCGTCCAGGAAGGCATTCGCGGCGGCGTAGTTCGCCTGCCCCGCCGTACCGAACACCCCGGCCGCGGAGGAGAAGAGCACGAACGCGGCGAGCGGACGGTCCTTGGTCAGCTCGTGCAGGTTCCACGCCGCATCGACCTTCGGACGCAACACGGTGTCCAGCCGATCGGGGGTCAGCGACGGCACGATGCCGTCGTCCAGAACACCGGCCGTGTGGACCACCGCCGTCAGCTCCACACCCTCCAGCACCGCGGCCAGCGCAGCACGGTCGGCGACGTCACAGGCCGCGAACGCCACCTCCGCACCCAGATCGACGAGTTCGGCCGCCAGCTCCGCTGCTCCCGGCGCGGCGGCGCCGCGACGCGAGACCAACAGCAGGTTGCGGGCGCTGTACTCCGCCACCAGGTGACGGGCGACCTGCCTTCCGAGCGACCCCGTGGCACCCGTCAGCAGTACCGTCCTCGCGGGGTCCAGCGCCCGCAGGCCGTCGGACGGGGCCGTTGCCTCGCCCGCCCGGGCCAGGCGGAGCGCGGTGGTACTGCCGGCCCGCAGCATCAGCTGCGGCTCATCGGTGCCGAGCGCGCAGGGCAGCGCCCGCAGCGAGGCCGAGTCGTCGTCCAGGTCGATCAGGGTGATCCGGCCCGGGTTCTCCGACTGCGCCGACCGGAACAGGCCCCGCACCGCGGCGGCCGGAAGGTTCGAGGTGCCCGCGTTGCGGGTGACCACGGCCAGGCGGGAGCCCGCGAAGGCGTCGTGTGCCAGCCACTCCTGGACGAGCACCAGGGTGTCCTGCAAAACCTTGCGCGTGGTCGCGGCGAGGTCAGGGCCGATCCCCTCCAGGATCGGGAGGACCAGCAGGTCGGGAACGATGCCGCCCTCGGCCGCCTCCGCCAGGTCCGTGAAGGTGATCGCACCGGGCAGGCCCAGGTCGTCCGCGCCGAGGACACCGATCACCCCGCCGGGTGCCGTGGCCGGCAGCGGGACGGGGGTCCACTCCGGTCGGAACAGCGCGTCGTGGCCGCCCGGTGCCGCCAACTGCTCCGGGGAGAACTCCCGCAGTACGAGGGACTCGACCGTGGCGACGGGAGCACCGGAGGCGTCGGCGACCGCGAGCGAGACCGCGTCGGCCCCCACAGCGGCGAGCCTGACCCGCAACTCCCCCGCACCGGCGGCGTGCAGCGACACACCCGACCAGGCGAAGGGCAGCCGGCCCCGGCCGGTGTCCGCCAGCAGACCGCCCGCGCCGATCGCGTGCAGCGCGGCATCGAGCAGGGCCGGGTGCAGACCGAACAGCCCGGCCTCCGACCGGACCTCCTCCGGCAGCGCCACCTCGGCGAACACCTCGTCACCGTGCCGCCAGGCCGCCCGCAGGCCCCGGAACACCGGGCCGTACGCGAACCCGGCCGCCGCGAAGGACTCGTAGACCTCGTCCACCGCCACCGGCTCGGCCTCTGCCGGCGGCCACGCCGTCAACTCCGTTCCGCCACCGGCCGATGCCTCGGCCAGCACACCCACCGCGTGCCGTATCCAGGGGACGTCGTCCCCAGCCTCGGCGGGCCGGGAGTGGACGGCGATCGTCCGGCGACCTGACTCCTCGGGACCGCCGACGGAGACCTGGAGCTGGACCGCGCCGTGCTCGGGCACGATCAGCGGCACCTCCAGGGTGAGCTCCTCGAGCAGCGCGCAGCCGACCTGCTCGCCGGCCCGAACCGCGAGCTCCACCATGGCCGTTCCGGGCAGCAGCACGGTGCCGGCGACGGCGTGGTCCGCCAGCCACGGGTGAGCGTCCAGGGCGAGCCGCCCGGTGAAGAGGTGGCCGTCCGCATCGGCCAGCGCCAGCGAGGCACCGAGCAGCGGATGGTCGGCGTTCCCCAGGCCGGCGGAGACCACGTCCCCGACCAGCCCGGGCCGGACCCGCGGCCAGTAGGTCTCGTGCTGGAAGGCGTAGGTGGGCAGATCCACGCGACGCGCACCGGTGCCCGCGAACACTGCCTGCCAGTCCAGCTCGGTGCCGCGCACCTGGAGCCGGCCGAGTGCGGTCGCGAAGCTCTCCGCCTCCGGCCGGTCGCGGCGCAGCGCGGGGGTGAGGACGGCGTCGCTCTCCTCGGCGAGGCACTGCTGCGCCATGGCGGTCAGCGTGCCGTCCGGTCCCAGTTCCAGGAACGTCCGGACGCCTTCGGCCTCCAGTGACCCCACGGCGTCGGCGAAGCGGACGGCCTCCCGGACGTGCCGCACCCAGTACTCGGGGTCGGTGAGCTCGGTGGTGACGAGTGCACCGGTGAGGGTGGAGACGATCGGGATCCGCGGCTCGGTGAAGGCCAACTCGGCCGCCACGGACCGGAAGTCCGCAAGCATGCCGTCCATCAGCGGCGAGTGGAACGCATGGCTGACGGTGAGCCGCTTCACCCGGTAGCCGTCGGCCGCCAGCTTCTCCGCGACGTCGAGGACGGCCTGTTCGGCACCCGAGATCACCACGGAGGCGGGTCCGTTGACGGCGGCGATACCCACCTCGGCCGTCAGCAGCGGCAGTACGTCGGCCTCCGCCGCCTGGACGGCCACCATGGCACCGCCGCGGGGCAGGGCCTGCATCAGCCGACCGCGGGCCGCCACCAACTTCGCGGCGTCCGACAGGGAGAACACGCCCGCGACATGAGCGGCAGCCAGCTCGCCGATCGAGTGACCGGCCAGGAAGTCAGGCCGCACACCCCACGACTCGACCAGCCGGAAGAGCGCCACCTCGACGGCGAACAGCGCCGGCTGGGTGTACCCCGTCTCGTGGATCAGCTCGGCATCCGCCATCGCCTCGCGCAGCGGACGGTCCAACAGCGGGTCCAGCTCCGCGCAGACCGCGTCGAACGCCGCCGCGAACACCGGATGAGCGGCATACAACTCCTCGCCCATCCCGACCCGCTGACTGCCCTGCCCGGTGAACAGGAACGCCGTCCGGCCACCGACCGCCGTGCCGACGACCGCCTCCGACCCGCCGTCCGCCAGCGACGCCAGCGCGGTCAGCACCTCATCCCGATCCCCCGCCACCAGCGCCGCCCGCTGCTCGAAGGACGACCGCGTCGTCGCCAGGGACAGCGCCAGGTCGGCCACCGCCACCTCGGGACGCACCGCGAGGAACTCCCGC
The DNA here is from genome assembly GCF_042735675.1 of Kitasatospora sp. NPDC059571. NCBI lineage: Bacteria > Bacillati > Actinomycetota > Actinomycetes > Kitasatosporales > Streptomycetaceae > Kitasatospora > Kitasatospora sp. NPDC059571. The sequence goes on along the minus strand of NZ_JBHWBW010000551.1, from coordinate 1,445 downwards.
AGCCGGGCCGCCTGTCCGCGCAGCGCCTCCCCGGTCCGGCCCGACAGCACCAGCGGCAGCGGCGCACGCGTGCCCGCGGCGGCCGGCGCCGGCTCCTCGGCGGGCGCCTGCTCCAGGATGATGTGCGCGTTGGTGCCGCTGAACCCGAACGAGGAGACCGCCGAGCGGCGCGGGCGGTCGTTCTCCGGCCACGGTCGGGCCTCGGCGAGCAGTTCCACCGCCCCGGCCGACCAGTCGACGTGCGAGGACGGCTCGCCCACGTGCAGGCTCTTGGGCAGCACGCCGTGCCGCATCGCCATGACCATCTTGATCACACCGGCCGCACCGGCCGCCGCCTGGGTGTGCCCCAGGTTCGACTTCACCGAACCCAGCCAGAGCGGCTGCCCCTCGGTGTGTCCCTGCCCGTACGTCGCCAGCAGCGCCTGCGCCTCGATCGGGTCACCGAGGCGTGTCCCGGTACCGTGCGCCTCAACCGCGTCGACCTCGCCGGCCGTCAACCGGGCATTTGCGAGGGCCTGCTGGATGACCCGCTGCTGGGAGGGTCCGTTCGGAGCGGTGAGGCCGTTGGAGGCGCCGTCCTGGTTGACGGCGGACCCGCGCACGATGCCGAGCACGGGGTGGCCGTTGCGGCGGGCGTCCGACAGCCGCTCGACGAGGAGCATGCCGACGCCCTCGCCCCAGCCGGTGCCGTCCGCGTCGTCGGAGAACGCCTTGCAGCGGCCATCGGTGGCCAGTCCGCGCTGGCGGCTGAACTCCACGAAGGTGCTCGGCGTCAGCATCACCGTCACACCGCCCGCCAGCGCCAGCGACGACTCACCCTGCCGCAGCGACTGGCAGGCCAGGTGCAGCGCCACCAGCGAGGACGAACAGGCCGTGTCGATCGTGACGGCCGGGCCCTCCAGGCCCAGCGTGTACGACACTCGCCCGGAGGCCACGCTGCCCGAGGTACCGGTGCCGACGTGGCCTTCCGCGCCCTCGGCGGACTGCTGGAGCAGCATGCCGTAGTCGTTGTACATCACGCCGACGAAGACGCCGGTGCGACTGCCGCGCACGGTCCCCGGGTCGATGCCCGCTCGCTCGAACGCCTCCCAGGAGGTCTCCAGCAGCAGCCGCTGCTGCGGGTCCATCGACATCGCCTCCCGCGGGCTGATCCCGAAGAAGCCCGGGTCGAAGAGACCGGCCTCGTGCAGGAAGCCGCCCTCGCGGGTGTACGAGGTGCCCTGGTGGTCCGGGTCCGGGTGGTACAGGTTGGCGGTGTCCCAGCCGCGGTCCTCGGGGAAGAACGACACCGCGTCACGGCCGTCCGCGACCAGCCGCCACAGGTCCTCGGGAGAGTCGACGCCGCCCGGGTAGCGGCAGGCCATGCCGACGATCGCGATCGGCTCGTCGTCCACGGCCGTGCTGACCGCGGCAGCGACCGCGGCAGCGGGATCGGCGCCGAGCAG
>NZ_JBHWBW010000550.1:0-4808 GCF_042735675.1 Kitasatospora sp. NPDC059571 | reverse complement strand
GAGCTCGGCTACCTGCCGGGCAGCGAGGCCGAGAAGATGAGCCCCTGGGCGCAGGCGGTCTTCGACACCCTCTCCGCGGTGACCACCCCGGACGTGATCGAGGAGGTGATCTCCCGCGGGATGCTGGAGGTCCTCCCGCTCACCCACATCCGCGGCCGCTCGCTGCACGACGCCTTCGTGATCGTCGACGAGGCGCAGTCCCTCGAACGGAACGTGCTGCTCACCGTGCTGTCCCGGATCGGCCAGGGCTCGCGGGTGGTGCTCACCCACGACGTGGCCCAGCGGGACAACCTCCGGGTCGGCCGCTACGACGGCGTGGTGGCGGTGGTGGAGAAGCTGAAGGGGCATCCGCTGTTCGCCCACATCACGCTGACCCGCTCCGAGCGCTCGCCCATCGCGGCCCTGGTCACCGAGATGCTGGAGCGCCCCGAGGCCTGACCCGAATCCGCAGGGGCTCGCCGCTCTCTGCGCTGGCCATCGACGCGGGCGAAAGGAGGTCGGCTCGGGGACGCGCGGCTGTCGTGCCGACGGTGTCCCAGGGGTTGCGGCGGTTCGGGACCGGTCGTCCGGCGGACGACGCGGACGCCCCCCCGCGCGGCACACCCGCGGTCCACGCGCATCACCCCGCGGGGCGGCATCCTGGACGGGTGAACAATGCGCGGGGCCTGTCCGTGGAGGGAGCCGACCGTGACCGAGACGTTCTTCCACGTTGGCGGCATCTACCGGCACTACCGAAACAGCGCGCCGAGCGGTGAGGGAATCTTCGTTGTCGTACACGTCGGCCACGCCCCGCCCGGCTTCGAGGACGCCTCCGAGACCGGCGGCGTCGCATTCGGTTGGCGCCGCGGCGCCGGCCCGGACGGCTCCGACCAGCCGCTCGGCTCCTACACCACCGCCGACTTCACCGGCTGGCGCGAGATCCTTGACACCGAACTGCCTGGCCTCATAAACAGCATGGTCTGGGTCGAGTCCTTCCCAGAGCGGCCTCGGTCACCGACCGATCGGCGGCGTTCGTGAACAGCCAGAGACCTCCCGGCGCAGGCGCTGCTGTAGCGCTGAACCCAAAGGCCTCACCCCTGCTCTCGGCCTGCGTTCAGGCTGGCCACGCCGGGGCCCTCCTCACCGCACCCGCTGCACGGCCCGCCGCCATGCCTCAGGAGGAGGCCGCCGGGCGCGACGCGGCCAACCTCCGCACACGTCGCGCCCGGGCTGCCTTCCCGACCAGCCTCGCCTCGGCCACCGGCACACCTTCCTCGCACCTGAACCATCAAGGCAGCACCTGGAAAAGCTGAGCGCCACCGCGAGAAGCAACGAGGACCGCAGGACGAGGAAACGGCCAGGTGGCAGCGGCAACTCATGTGAGGGAACAAGTGCCAGCCCCAGATGGGTTCGACGAGATCATGCCCAAGGCCCTCGCCACCGCGACCATGGACCGGCTCCTGCACCACGCCCACGTCGTCGTCACACGGGGCGACAGCCACCACCTCGCCGAGGCGACCACCGGACGAGGTGCCGTCCCGCTCGGCTGACCCACAGGCGGGGAGATCACCTGTCCACCGGGGACTTTCACCGTCCGCCAGTGGGGAAACCAACTGTTCGCGAGCGGGGAGCTCCTACAGTCCCTTGACGCCGGAGCACTCCCGGAAACGGCCAACGCCCGGCACCCCGGCACGAGGACCTGTCCATCAACAGCGAGACGCACAGCAAGCGACCTGACGCGGGCCTGCGCGGCCAGAGGACTACGCATAGCCGCGGGTAGCGCGCACGGCCGCTTTGTCCGGACAAGGAGCCATAGCGGTGTCCGGACCATGGCTGTGCCAGACCCGGGCGGGCTTACGGACGGCCAGGCCGAACAGGGGTTCTCCCGGTTGAGCAGGAGGAATCGGTGCGCGGCCAGCCGCTCCTAGCCGACTCCGGCGACGCCGAGCTCCAGGAGCTGAAGCAGCCCTCGCCCCGGGAGTTCTCCCCTTGACAGTCAGCCGCAGGCAGCGCTCTCCAAGTGCTGGCCGACGTCGGCCACATAGCGCAGATTCGCCAGCCGACCGGCCGCGCTTGGGACACCGCCGCGCAGTGACATCGAACGGGTGTTGGCTGGACCTTGACCATTGAGTCAGTCCGAGTGATCACACAACTCTCCGCCGCCGGCTGAACGCCTTGGCGGGCGGAACTGGGACCACGGACCCATCTCCACAGGGATGCGGAGGAGAGCCCTGGACTTCAGGCTCACCGGGCAGATACAAATCCCCCACAGCAAGTCCGCATACAGACGGAGTCGGACCTTCAAGCTCGGCCGCCGCACCGCCCCAGCATCGGGACGCCAGCGGTCGCGCGGTACCCCGCCCCCAACGCACGCGGACAGTCAACCGGTGGATCCCCCCACGTTCTCTCGAGGTGAACCTATGCCGCTGACCATCGAAGCATTCCGCGCCAAAGAGTTCACCACAGTGCGCCTGCGGCACGGGTACCGTCAGCAGGAGGTCGACGAGTTCCTCGACGAGGTTGAGGAGGAACTCTCCGAACTGATACGGGCGAACGAGGCGCTCCACATCAAGCTTGCTTCGGCCGTTCTCGGCGGTCACCAGGGGATGCCGGCGCAAACCCCGTTCAGCAGCCACGAGGGTTCGTCGTCCGACAACGCCGCCCGTTACGCCCAACGGATCCTCGAGCTGGCGCAGCAGGCGGCCGACGAGGAGGTCGCTGCGGCCCACCGGGAGGCGGAGGCTGTCGTCATCGCAGCACAGCGCCGCGCCCACAGTCTCGAAGCCGAAGCGCGATCGGCCGCGCGGGCTGTGGAGCAGAGGAGCGAGAAGGAGCGCTGTTCGGTCCTCGCCACCCTGGCGGCCGAGCGCAGCGCCCTTGAAGCGGAGATCGGGAAACTCCGTGCGGTGGAACGGGAGTACCGGTCCCAGGTGAAGTCGTTCCTGGACCAGCAGCTGCATCATCTGGACTCGGGCAGGCCCTCCGGCAGCGAGGGCGAGCTGGCAGCGCTAACAAGCGGTGTCGATGCCTTCTGCAGCCTCCGTGTCGTCGAGGGGGCATCTGAAAGGGGCCGCGAGCCCGCTGCATCCGCACCGGGCGACGCTTCATATGCGACCCCCGGCGTCACGGGTACCGCTTCGGCCTGGAAGTCAGCTCCCGCAGCAGCCGCGAGGAACGCCCTCGCCAGTCCGACACACAGCACAGCGGGGTGAGCTCATCGTGGCGGAGAGCATCAAGGGTGGCGTCAGCCTTCCGGGGCGGCACCACGGACGGCAGGACGGTGACGGCCAACCCGGTCAGACAGTGCCCGATGCGCCTGCAGCCAGCGAGGCGCGGCCAGAGCGGCCAGAGGAAGATCTATCCCTATCCCTCACCCTGGCCTGCATCCGGGAGCTCTGCCACCGAATCGGCAGACTCACGGCCGACGTGCCGCGCTCGAATCCGTGACGTGGACAACCCGGCGGCGGGGCGGCAAACGGTCTGCGGGCCACAGGTTTTCCTTCGGCTCCGTGGAGTGGACGGCTGCCGTCTGGACTCGCCCGGCCATGTACGGATGTCACCGGTCGGGTCTCGCACGGAAGGGCCGAAGGGCCATACCGTCCGCTTATGACGAGGCCTGACTGCGGGGCTGGCGCAGACAGGCCTCGTCTTGTGCTCGGGTTCGCGGGTTGATGGTGGGTTCAGTGGGGTGGCCGTGGTGGTGGCCCTGAGGTGGAGCCCCACAAGCCCGTCGCCGTCTCGCATGACCTCAACACCGCCTGTCACGCTTCATTGCCAGCGATTTTGCAGAACAGAACTGGAATCGTAGCGTCCTTCTCAAACCACCCACGTTGCATCATTGGCCATACTGATACGGATCCGGGGGCAGAGGTCCTGAAATCTTAGGCCTAGGTGCTCTTCGCACTGTTCTGGGGTTTGACTAGCCTTCGGTCTCCGTACAGGAGTTCAGCGAGGTCGTTTGCCGTCCTCCGGTCGGTTCTGCGTTTGCGGTGTGGGAAGGGGGGCGCGGTGGGGTGTGGGGTGGTTTCGGCCTGTGCCGTGGTTCTCCTGGTCGGGGTTGTTCCTGTCTCGCCTGTGTGGGTCGGGGTGGGGTGAGGGGTGTCGCTGGGGATTCCCGCGTGGGCCCGGCCGGTCTCGAAGTTCCTGTTGGGTACGTGGCCCTCGGCTGACGAGGACCGCATGCTGCAGCACGCGGATACCCACGAGCAACTGGCGTGGGAAGCGACCGCGTTGCAGGACAAGCTGGCGGCGCTGTCCCTGCATGTGCCGCAGTGGCGGGGTGATGCCCGGGAGGCGCACGACCGCGGTGTGAGCGAGCTCCTGGAGCACAGCGGGTTGGAGCAAGTCCGCCAGTCGGCGCTGAGCATCGCGGCAAGTGTGCGCGAGTCACGCGCAGGCGTGGTCAAGGCGAAGATCCAGGTGCTGGAGATCGCGGCGTGGCTGGTGGCATCGATCTCCTGGGCCATCGCTACTGCCGTCTTGACCGAAGGTGCGTCACTGGGGCTCCTCGCGGCGTTCGAGGCTGCCGCGCAGGAAATGCTCGCGGCCTTGAACCGGTGGCTGCTGACCCTGCTGCGGTCGATGGTCCAGGGCGCGCTCTTCATGGTTGTGGTGGACTCGGGCGCACAGGGGATCGAGCTCATGCGCGGCGACATCGACCACTTCGACCTGGAATCCCTGGGGTGGGCGGCGCTGACCGGCGGCGCGGCCGGAGCCGTGGGCCTCGGGCTGGGGCTGGGCTGGCATGGTGCCAAGGGCCTGGTGTCCAAGAGTGTCGGCGAGGCTTTGGGCACCGCGGAGGAGACAGCGGGTGCCGGGGCGGCCTCGTC
>NZ_JBHWBW010000549.1:2574-4821 GCF_042735675.1 Kitasatospora sp. NPDC059571 | reverse complement strand
GGCCGCGCCGCGGGGCCCGCCCCGCGGCGACGCCCGCCGCGGTGTGGTGCGCGGAGGTCTCCGGGACGGCCTCCAGCGCCGCGACCGCACCCGGCCGGTCGCCCGCCGCCAGCCGGACCCGGGCGAGGCCGAAGGCGGCCCCGACGTAGCTGCGGTCGGTGACGGCGACCAGCCGGTAGAAGGCGGCGGCGTCCTCGCCGCGGCCGAGGAGTTCGGCGCAGACGGCGAGCGCCAGCTTGGGCGCGGCCTCGCCCGGGAAGGCGTCGTAGACGGCGTCGAAGGACTCCGCCGCCGCCTCGGCCCGGCCGGCCGCCAGGTCGGTGGTCCCGCGGTACCAGACCACCCGCCAGTCGTCGGGGAAGTCCGCGGTCAGGCCCTCCAGCACCGCCCCGGCGGCCGCGTGGTCGCCGAGTTCAAGATGGCACCGGAGCACCCGGAGCCGCAGTTCGAGCGAGGGAGCGGGCACGCCGTGCAGGGCGGCGAGGGCCTCGCCGGGTGCGCCGCCGGCCAGGGCGGCGAGCAGGCCGGCGTGCGGGTCGGACGGGTCCACCCGCGGCACGGGCAGGGCGGTGGCGGCCGCCGTTGCCCCGGGCGGGCCGGGACGGAGCTCGGTGTCGACGACCCGGGGCTCCGGCCCGAACAGGGTGGAGAGCGCCGGGCGCGGCAGGCCGTCCTGCAGGCTGAGCACCTCCCGGAGGACTCCGGTCAGCTGGTCGGCCATCTCCTCCGCGGAGCCGAACCGGCGGGCCGGGTCGGGGTCGGTGGCGCGGACGAGCAGCCGGTAGTACGACTCGTACGTCGCGAAGAGCGGCACGTCCTCCGGCCCGGGCAGGTCGTGGCGGTGGACGTCGGAGTAGCCGCGGAAGTCGAAGGTGAGCACCGCGAGCGTACGGGCGACCGTGTAGAGGTCGGAGGCGGGTGACGGGCCGTCGGCCGCGATCTCCGGGGCCTGGTAGCCGACCGTTCCGTAGACCGGCCCGTCGTCGTCGAGCCGCCGGACCGCGCCCATGTCGATGATCTTGAGCGAGTCCTCGCTCTGGATCACGTTGTCGACCTTGAAGTCGCAGTACACCAGCCCGCGGGCGTGCAGATGGCCGAGCGCGGGCAGCGCCTCCAGCGCGTACGCGATCGCCTGCTCGACCGGCAGCGGGTCGCGGCGGCCCTGCGGGTCCCGGCGCTCGTTGGCGATGTCCTTGAGGGACTTGCCGCCCACGTACTCCATGACGATGTAGCCGTCGGCGGCGCCGGTCCGCAGGTCGGGGTGCTCGGCGAAGTTGATGATGCGGACGATGTTCGGGTGGTCGACCTCGGCCAGGAAGCGCCGTTCCGCGACGGCGACGGCCAGGGCGTCCTCGTCCCCGGTGTCCAGCAGGCCCTTGAGGACGACCCACTTGTCGTTCACCCGGCGGTCGATCGCGAGGTAGATCCAGCCGAGGCCACCGTGCGCCAGGCAGCCCACCACCTCGTACTGCCCGCCGACCAGGTCGCCGCGGTGCAGCTTGGGCGTGAAGGAGTACGGCGTGCCGCACTTGGTGCAGAAGCCCTCGGGGCGGCCGGCCACCCCGGCCCGGGACCGGCCGACCGGGGCGTCGCACCGGCTGCAGTGCCGCTTGCGCTCGGGCACCTCGGGGTCGTCCAGCACCGCGGAGGCCGGATCCGGCCGGGGCACCGGCGGCACCGCGACCAGCCCCGCGCCGAGGTTCCCGCGCCGCCCGCCGCCGGCGGACCCCCGGCTGCTGCGCACCGACACCGACCGTCCGCCCCCGACCGCCGGGCCGGAGGCCCGCGACCGGGACCGGCCCGACATCGTCCGGCCCGACTCCGACCGGCCGGCGGCCCCCGGGCGCGGGGCCGCCGACTGCGGTGCGGAGCGCGCGGACGGGACGTGCGCCACGGTCGCCCCGCCCGGGGCGGCCAGCCCGCACTCGTCGCAGTACCCGTCGCCGTCGATGCTGCCCGGGCACTCCCGGGTGCACCGGAGGGCCGGCGCGGCGGCGGCCGGACCGGCCCCGCCCTGCCGGGGCGTCAGTCCGCAGGCGTCGCAGTACCCGTCGGCGTCGATCACCCCGCCGCCGGAGCACTCGGGCCGCACGCACGCCTCACCCATCGACCCCCCCGTTCTCCCCCGAAGCCGAAGCCGAAGCCGAAGCCGCAGGCGCGGTCGGTTCCGCCGCGCCCCCGTTCGCCGCACCGTCCTCCGCGGCCGCGCTGCCACCCGTGCCGTACGCCTCCTCGGGCGCCCGGTCC
>NZ_JBHWBW010000549.1:1874-2564 GCF_042735675.1 Kitasatospora sp. NPDC059571 | reverse complement strand
GCCCCCCCCCGCCCCCGCGCCCCCCCGCGCCCCCGCCGCGCCCGGCCCCCGCGCGGGCGGCGCGCGCGCGCGGCCCCGCCCCCGCCCACCGCCCCCCCCCCCCCCCCCGGGGCCGGCGGGAGGGCCGGGCGGGGCCGGACGGCCTGCTGGAAGCGGGCCACCGCGTCCGCCCCCGCCCGCAGGTCGCAGGGCGCGCTCCACAGCAGCCAGCGGGCCTTCTCGAACCGCTCGACGACCTCCGGGTCCTCGGTCAGTCCGTGCCGCGCGGCCATCGCCCGGTACGCCTCCAGCCGGCCGCGCAGCTCGGCCCGGACGGCGAGCGGCTGGGCGACCTCGGTCAGCGAGTGCCTGGCCCGGGCCAGCTCCTTGGCGGCCGCGTCCTCCAGGGCGTCCAGCAGCGGCCCGAGCCGGTACCACTGCCCGCTGTGCTGGAGCTCGACCGCCTGGGCGATCCGCTCGCGCAGCGCCGAGGCGGGCCCCGGCACCGCCGGCACCTCGGTGGCGGCGATCTTCGCCAGGACCTCGCCCCGGGCGCGCCTGGCCTCCGCCAGCGTGATGTCCGCACGCTGCAGCAGGTCGCCGAGCGGGGGGGGGGGCCGGGGGGGCGGGGCCCCCCCCCCCCCCCCCGCCCCCCCCCCCCCCCCGCGCGGGGGGAGCGCCCGCGCGGGGTATACAAAAAAACAGACACCC
>NZ_JBHWBW010000549.1:0-1864 GCF_042735675.1 Kitasatospora sp. NPDC059571 | reverse complement strand
TGGCCCGCTTTTTTTTTTATCACCCCCCCGCCCCCCCCCGGGGTTTGGCCCCCCGGCTCCCCCGGGCCCCCCCCCGGCCCCCGCCGCTCGTGCGACTCGTCCCGCAGCCGCAGCAGGCCCTCCAGCTCCACCCGGACGTCGTCCAGCGCCCGGCCGGCCCGGTCGAAGCGCGCGGTGTCCACCGCGCCGGCCGCCGCCCCGGGCCCGCCCCCGCCGCCGTCGCCCGCGCCGGTGCCGCGCTGGGCCGGCACCCGGGCCGGCCGCCAGAGCGCGAGCGGATCGGTGGCGACCTCGGCCCGCTGCTCCGTCAGCTCCTCGGCGATCCTGGCCAGGTCGTCCGCGAGCGGGTGCCCGCCCGGCCGCACACCGACCGACAGCGCCAGCATCTGCACGCGCTGCAGCTCGGCGAGCAGCAGGTCGATCCGGACGGGCAGCGCCGACCAGACGGCGTCCGCTGCGACGACCACCTCCAGCACCGTGGTGTACCAGGCGTTCATCCGCTCCAGCAGCTCGGCCAGGCTCATCCGCTCGACCAGCCGGGCCGGCCCGCCGACCCACGCCCCGCCGTCGGGCAGCTGGCCCCCGGAGACGGTCACCGACGGGCCGCCGAGCAGCTCGCCCAGTTCGGCGAGTTCGGCGCTGCCCGGCTTGGCCCGGCGCGAGCGGACGGCCCGGGCCGACGCCAGGGCCTCGCAGTACCGGTCGAACAGCGACCAGAGCACCGACAGGCCCTGCCCGGCGGCGGACCAGCGTTCCAGGGTGCGCCCGGTGAGATCGGCCCCTTCGAGCAGCCGACGGCCGGGATGGTCCTGCAGGGCCAGCAGCGCCGACTCGACGGCGTCCCGCTCGGCACCCAGCCGCGCCAGTGCGCGGTCCACCTCCTCCCGGCTCATCGCCGGTCCGGCAGTTCCTGCCAACGGTCGTTCCTCTCCGGTGCGGGCCGCCCCCGCGGCACTCGGGCCGGGCGGCCGGTTCTCTCGGTACGCCCCCGGCGGGGGCCCTGGGCTGACGGTACTTCGGTGCGGTGACGCGGTCGGCGACGGGGGACGGGCTGCGCGGGCCCGGCCGGGGAGACCGGCGGGGTGACGAGACTACGGCAGGTACCGCTCCGGGGAGGCCCCCATGGTGGGGGCGAGCCAGCGGTCGTAGCTGCGCCGCCAGCCGCCGTCGGCGCGGTAGTCGAGCAGCACCTGGTTGACCCAGGCCACCAGGTCGGGTGCGGACCTGGCCGCGGCGATGCCGAGGTAGGCGGGCGCGATGGTGTCGCCGACCACCTCGACGCCCGGGTCCTGGGCGGCCTGCGCGGCGCCCAGCACGGTGTCGGTGAGCGTGGTGTCGACCCGGCCCAGCTGCATCAGGACCAGGCAGTCCAGCTGGTTGTCCACCACAGTGACGCCCGTGGTGCCGCGCGGGTCGCGCTTCAGCTCGGCCTCGGAGGAGGACTGCGCGGCGACGCAGGCCCGCCGGCCGGCGAAGGCCTTCGCGGTGTCGGTGATACGGGCCGACTTCGGCACCACCGCCTGCTGGCCCGAGCGGAAGTACGGGGCGGAGAAGGCGACCTCCTTGAGCCGGTCGCAGGTGATGGTCATGGTGCGGACGACCAGGTCGACCTCGCCGCCCCTGACCGCGTCGATCCGGCGGGCGGTGGGCACCGTCCGGAAGGTGACCCGGTCCGGGTCGCCGAGCAGGGACGCGGCGACGGCGTGCGCCAGGTCGATGTCGAAGCCCTCGATCCGGCCGGTCCGCGGGTCGCGGAACCCCCAGTCGTAACTGTTCTGGTCGACGCCGACCACCAGCGTGCCGCGCTGCCGGATCCGCCGGACGGCGGCGCCGTCCGGGTCCTTCGCCGGGGCGGCGCTCCGGG
>NZ_JBHWBW010000548.1:4303-4864 GCF_042735675.1 Kitasatospora sp. NPDC059571 | reverse complement strand
CGGCCGCGAACGGCGCGATCTTCGCCTCGGCCAGCGAGCGCACCGCCTCGCGGAGCATGTCGTGCTCCTCGCCGAGCCGGAAGAGGTCGAAGTCCTTGCTCATGGTGCGCGCTCCAGTCTCTGCTCCGTGCGCCGATCGGCCCGCGGGGCATGATCCAAGCCTGTAGGGAACTCAGTTCCCCTAATAGAACACACTCTGTGCCACGTCCGCCAGTCCCGGCGGCTGTGACGTGCCGGTGTCGCCCGGCGGAAGGGGGGCGCGGGCCCCGGGCCGGGGCGGCGAAAGGCGGATGGCACCGAGTGCCTTTACAGGAGTGAACTGGGTGCCATACCGTGGGGCCGCGCCGCCGAGCGCATCGGATTCCGCCCCCAGTGCAGGGAGATGAACCGTGCTGCAGACGATGTCCGGTACCGCCACGGCCGACCTCGACGAGACCGCCGACGGCCTCTTCTTCCAGCGGTGCCGCGGGGGCGGCACCGCCCGCTACCAGCCGCTGGTCTGCACCGGCGGCGGCGCGTCCGACTTCGAGGGGCGGGGCAGCGCCGGCGCGGGCGTCATGA
>NZ_JBHWBW010000548.1:0-4293 GCF_042735675.1 Kitasatospora sp. NPDC059571 | reverse complement strand
TCCCGCGGGGGGAGCGCGTGTACGGGGCGCCCCCCCCCGCCCACCTCGCCGCCCCGCCCGCGGTCATGTGGTCCCGGGTGCGGGGGGGGGCCCCCCCCCCCGGCTACCAGCGGCTGCTCTGCACCGGCTGCGGCTCGACCGACTTCGAGGCGCGGCTCAGCGCCGGCGAGGGCGTCATCTGCGTGCACCGCAACGTCAGTGCCGATGCCGACCGCTGGCCCGTCCAGATGGGCGAGGGCTTCGTGGTGCGGTGCAGCGTGGTCGGCCCCCGCGAGGCCATCCGGCCGGGTGCCCGCGTCCGGCTGGTGCCGGGCTCCGGGGGCGGCGCCGAGCCGGTGGTCGAGCTGTGCGACCTGCCCGTCCCGCACTACTGGGGCTGACCCGCCGCCACGGGCGCGCCGGCGCGCCGGGGCGTCAGGAACGCGCCGGCGCCCGCTCGCCGAACTCGCGCACCGCATCGTCCACGATCGCGGTGAGCCGGCTGTGGTGGGCGCCCCGCCAGTAGACCTGGCCGCACGCCGCGCACTCCGCGAAGACGTCGTACGAGCGCTCCGTGCCGGCCTCCAACCGGCCCTGCACCGACGCCTTGTCGGCGGTGCGCAGCACCCCGTTGCAGGCGGTGCACCTGGTCCACGGCGCCAGCGGCGGCGCGAACCGCGAGAGTACGTCCCGCAGCTGCTCCTCCGGCCGGTGGCTGTACACGTAGGCGCCGGCCCAGAGCTCGCGACGGCGCAGCAGCCCGCGGTCGCGGGAGAGCATCACGCGCTGCTCCGCGGCCGAGCGGGCGGCCAGTGCCGGGTCCCCGATGTCGGTGCTCTCGTACGCGGTGTCGACGCCGAGCAGGCGCAGCTGCCGGGCGAGCTTGCCCAGGTGGACATCGAGCAGGAACCGGGCCGGGCCGGGCAGCGCCTGCGGGCGCACCACCCCGCGGACCTCGACCCGCTCACCGCCGCGCGGGATGTACGGGGTGCCCACCGGCCCGCCGTCGACGAGGAGTTCGCCGACCTCGGTGAGCGGGACCCCGATCGACTCCACCACGTGCCCGAGCGTCGACGCGCCGTCGACGCGGACCGCTGGGCGATCGGCGCGCTCCGCGCCGCCGACGAACACGTGCAGATCGGGGGCGAAGGCGATGGCGATCTCGGCTGTCTCCACGGGGCCAGCATGCCAGCGGCCCGGCGACCGCCGCCAACCCTTTCCGGCCGGGTCCGACAGAGCGGGCCTACCCCTGGTCGCCGGGCGGTGCGGCGCCCCGGGCGGCGATCCACGCCTCGCCCGCGGCGCGGGCCCGGTCCAGCGGTGCGAGCAGCTGCGGTTCGACCGGGAACACGGCGTCCGGGCCGATCCGCTCGTCCAGCCCGGTCCGCTCCAGCAGCGCGGCGAGCGCCGGGCGTACCCCGGCCAGCAGGAGACGGCCGCCCTCCTGCCGGAGCCGGTCGTGGTAGCGGGCCAGCGCCTTGAGGATCGCCGAGGACGGGATGTCCGGGGCGCTGCGCAGCACCAGCACCAGCACGCTGCCGTGCGCCCCGGCGGTGTCGGGCAGCCGGTGGCGCAGGTGCGGGAGTTCGGCGAAGAAGCTGGTGCCCTCGTAGGCGAGGACGGTGACCCGGCCCGGCGGCAGGCGCTCGGGGATGCGGTCGTCGGCGGTCCACCGGCCGTCCCGGTCGAGGGTCAGCACGCTGAACCCGGCCTGGCGGGACGCCTGGATGCAGTACAGCAGCAGCGAGAGCACCGCGCCGAGCACGATCGCCTGCTGCAGCGGGTACTGCGTGGTGGCGGCGAAGGTCCCGACCATCGCCACCGCCGACAGGTACGAGGTGCGCACCACGAGCATGATCTCCGCCCGCCGGGACCAGATGAGTTCGGCGCCGATGACCAGGATCAGCCCGCCGATCACGGGCAGCGGGATGTGCTCGGCGAGCGAGCCGAACAGGATGACCAGCAGGGTGAGGAACACCCCAGAGGCGAGCGCGGCCCACCGGGTGCGCGCCCCGGCGGACGCGCTGATCGCCGTCCGGGAGAGCGAGCCGCTGACCGGCAGCGCGTGGAACAGCCCGCCGGCCAGGTTGGCCAGGCCCTGGGCGGCGAACTCGGTGTTGACGCTGGAGCGGCTGCCGTCCGGGTTGGGCAGCGCCGGTGCGATCCCGGCGGCCTGTGCCAGCGCGACGAGGGCCACCGCGAGGGCGCCGCCGAGCAGGTGCGGCACGGCGGCGGGGTCGGGTGCGGAGAACCCCGGCAGGCCGTCCGGGACGTGCGCGATCTGCCCGACCAGCGGGACGTCCGTACCCAGCGCGGCGACCGCGCAGCTCACCGCGACCATGGCGATCAGCAGCGCCAGCGGCCGCAGCCGCCGGACGGTGTACGCCAGCGCCCACACCCCGATGGTCGTGCCCGCCACCACGGCGGAGGGTACGTGCCACTGGTCCGCGCCGTAGAGCCAACTGCCCACCTGGTAAAGCTTGTTGTGGCCGGGCGGCCGGTAGCCGCTGGCGTCCCTCAGCACCCCGGTGATGATCTGCAGCGCGATCCCGAGGGAGAACCCGGTGAGCACCGCGTTGGAGACGAAGCTGAGCACCACGCCCAGCCGCAGCACCCCCATCAGCACCATCATCGCGCCGCTGAGCACCGCGAGGGCGGCGATGTTGCCCGTCGCGTGCGGGTCCAGCCCGGCCTCGGTCAGCACCCCCTGCGAGGTGAGCGCGATCGCGCTGGTCAGGGTGGTGACCATGAGCACCGTGGGGGTGGCGAGCGCGCCGATCACCGGCGGCAGCATGCCCGCGTACAGGCCGGCGACCGGGTTGAACCCGGCGATGCTCGCGTACGCCATGCCCTCCGGGATGCTGAACAGCCCGGTCACCAGCCCGGCGGTCAGGTCCGAGCGGGCGGGCCGGCCGAGCCGGCCCAGCGCCGTCCGGGCGAGGGCCCGGAGGGCCGCGGCGGTGCGCCCCGCCCGCCCGGTCACGGGGCGGGCCCGGCCGGGGCCGGACCGCCGAGGCCCTGGCGGTCCGCCGACCCGGCGATCCGCCGGAACGCCGTGTCCGGCAGCGCGTCGGTGAGCCGGTCGAGGAGGGCGCCGCGCTCGTCGAGCGGGCCGTGGCGGTGCGGCGGCGCGGCCGGCCGCACCCGCTCCAGCAGGACCCGCAGCCGGCGCGGAACCTGGAGGCTGCCCGCGCCGTAGAACAGCACCTCGTCCAGCGCGAGGCCGACCAGGTCGGCCCAGTGGGGTGCCGGGCAGCGCACCCGCGGCTGCCCGTCGGGGCCGGTGAGCACCGCGGGGCCGAGTGCGCGCGGGGCGAGCCGGACGAGTGCCTCCTCGATCTGGTCGAGCGCCTGGACGGCGGTGGTGGGGTCGTTCACGGCGGGGGAGAGCGCCCGGACGGCGATGTCGACCAGCAGGCGCAGCCCGTACGCCGGGTCCTGCTCGACGGTGCGGCTCTGCCCGTGCACCACGCAGCCGGCCAGCCGGCGGGTCAGCCCCTCGGGTACCGGCGTTCCCGGCGGGGCGAGGACGTGCGCGACGGGGGCCGCACCGCCGAGGAAGTCGCCGACGGCCGCGGTGAGCTCGACCCGGACCCCGGCGCGGTCGGCGAGCCGCACCATCCGCCGCTCGTCGAGCGACTGGATCATGCCGGGCGCCCCGGTGTGCCGGACGACCGCGCCGGATCCGGGCGCCGGGCCGGGGCCGGGAGCGGCCCTGCCGCCGGGCGGGTCGGGGCCGAGCGGATCCGGGTACACCTGGTCGATGACGTGCCGCAGCCGGGCGCCGACCGCGCGGGCCAGCCCGCCGCCGGTGACCGCCTGCCGCAGCCGCACCAGCAGGTGCAGGACGGCCACCGAGTCGACGAGGACGAGCGCCACACCCAGCGTGACGGCGGTGCGCGGCACACGGTCGTCGTTGATCCCGCTCAGCACCACCAGGGCGTACACCGCGGTCCCCACCAGGGCCGCGAAGACGAAGAGGTACCGGCCGAGCTGGTGCAGCGCGCCGACCAGGCGCGGCGACATCGCCTGCACGGTCTGCACCACCAGGGTGATCGCGGTGACCACGAACCCGGCGAGGGTGATCATCGCCCCGGCGATCGCCCCCAGGGCGGCCTGGGCGGTGCCCGCGGCGTAGTCCAGCCCCGCCGACGGCAGGTCGGACTCCCAGTGCGGGACGGCCCAGCCCGCCACCGTCCCCGCGGCGATGTTGGGCCCGGCGGTGCGCCTGTGGGGGCGGCCGGGGGGGGGGGGGGTGGGGCCCGCCCCCCCGCCGGGAGACACCGCGCGCCCCCCCCCCCCCGGCGGGGGGGT
>NZ_JBHWBW010000547.1:0-4882 GCF_042735675.1 Kitasatospora sp. NPDC059571 | reverse complement strand
GCGTCTGAGTTTTATACGTCACTGGCCACCCACCCCGGGGGTGGCCGGCCGTCCTGCCGGGCGTTTGCCGTGGGCTCCGGCGGCCCGTCCCGGTAGAGTCGCCGGTGACGACCGACGAGGGGCCGGTGCGCCCCCGCCGCGCGAGGAGCCCGTGTGCTGATCACCCATGACACCGAATGCGCGCTGAGCATTCTGGTGGAGCTGCTCAACACCGCCCCCCAGGCCTGCGGGGCGGAGCAGCTGCCGGACGTGCCGGCGCTCGACGCCTTCGTGGTGAGCCGGCAGATCAGCGAGGTCGACTCGCTCACCGCCGCCGACCTGGCCGCCGTGCACGCGCTGCGCGGCCGGCTGCGCGAGGTGTTCTCCGCGCAGTCCACCGACGAGGCCGCGGAGCAGGTCAACGCCGTGGTCGCGGCCGCCGGCACGACGCCCCGGCTGACCAACCACGACAACCACGGCTGGCACATCCACTACTTCGCCCCGCACGCCGCGATCGGCGACCACCTCGCGGCCGAGCTCGGCATGGCGCTGGCCTTCATCGTGATGGCCGGCGAGCGGGAGCGGCTGCGCAACTGCGAGGCGCCGGACTGCGCCCGGGTCTTCGTCGACCTCTCCCGCAACCGGTCGCGCCGCTACTGCGACAGCCGTACCTGCGGGAACCGGCTGCACGTCGCCGCCTACCGCGCCCGGCAGCGCTCGGCGGAGGCGGAGGCGGTGACGGCGGGCTGAGGGCCCCGCGGGTGGAAGACTGGGGGCATGACCGACGCCTCCCTCCCCCGCCTCGAGTTCTGGTGCGACCTCCAGTGCCCCGACTGCCGCACCGCCCTGGACGACGTCCGGGCCCTGCGCGCGCAGTACGGCGACGCCCTGCCGATCGAGCTGCGGCACTTCCCGCTGGAGAAGAACAAGCACGCGTACGCCGCGGCCCAGGCCGCCGAGGAGGCCACCGCCCAGGGCAGCGGCTGGGCGTACGCCGAGGCGCTGCTGGAGCGCACCGCCGACCTGGCGCGGGACGGCGAGAAGGTGCTGCTCGCCGTGGCGGACGGGCTCGGGCTGGACTCCGAGGAGATCGACACCGCGCTGATCGACGGGCGGCACACCCTGGTGGTGGACGCCGACCAGGCCGAGGGGCGGGCGATCGGCATCAAGGGCACCCCGACCTACGTGATCGCCGGCCGGCGGCTCGACGGCGGGCAGAGCCAGGAGGGGCTGCGCGAGCAGATCGTCGCGATCATCGAGGAGCACCGGGGCTAGCCGGCCCGGCTCGCGGAGCGGGTCACAGCAGCGGCTTGCCGAGGGTGCGCCGGGTGACCCGGTAGCCCAGCGACTCGTAGAGCGCGATGGCGACGCGGTTGCTGCTGAAGACGTTGAGCCCGAGGTCGTGGACGCCCGCGGCCAGGCACTCGCGCTCGGCGGCGAGCATCAGGGCGCGGCCGTGGCCCCGCCCGCGGTGTTCCTCGGCCACCTCGACCACCATCACCCAGGCCAGCGGCCGGCCGTCCGGCAGCAGGTCCTGATGTAGGTGGATCCAGAGGCTGCCGAGGACCTCGCCGTCCGCGCCGGCCAGCCGCCGCAGCGCCACCCCGGGGGTGTCCGGACCCTGCGGCAGCACCTGGCTGTGGTCGGCGTCCGCCTTGGCCCGCGCCTGCTCCTCGGTCAGCCCGGAGGCCCGCAGGTCGTGCAGGTAGCCGGCCTTCGCCGACGCCAGCCAGGCCGGGTACTCCTCCGCGCCGATCGGACGGACCGTCAGCCCCGGCGGCAGGGCGGGCGGCGGCCCGAGGTGCTTGGCCAGGTTGCTCATCCGCTCGCGGTAGCCGAGGGTGTGCGCGAGTGAGAGCGCCGCGTCGGCCCCGGCCGGCACCGTGACGTCCAGCCGGGTGCAGCCCCAGCCGCGCAGCACCTCCTCGGCGGCCAGCGCCCCGACCGTGGCCCGGCCGCGCCGGTGCCCCTCGCGGACCTCGAGTTCGGCGATCTCGCCCCACCACTGCCCGCCCCGGGGCAGGGCGGAGGTCCGCAGGCCGCCGACCGGGCGGCCGTTGACGCAGATCTGCCAGCGCCGGGTGCGGCCGCCGCCGGGCAGGGGCTCCTCGGCGCCCGCCGGGCGCAGGGTGGTGGTCATGTCCGCTCCCCTGCCCCGGCGGCGGGGCCGCTACGCATGGTCCGGCCGCGCGGGGCGCGGCCGGACGCGTCAGCGGGCCGTGGCGCCCGTCACGGGTCGAGGTCGTCGCCGCTGCGGGCGGCGAACTCCGCCATCGCCTTGAGGGTCACCGGGCCCGGGCCGGCCAGCTCCCGGTCGTCGATCCGGGTGACCGCCTGGACGTCGCGCAGGGTGGAGGTGAGGAAGACCTCCTCGGCGGCCAGCAGTGCGTCGAACGGGAGGTCGGCCTCCTCCGCGCCGGACCAGTCCACGACCAGCTGCCGGGTGATGCCGGCCAGGCAGCCGGACTCCAGCCGCGGGGTGAGCAGCCGGCCGTCGAGGACGACGAAGACGTTGGAGCCGGTGCCCTCGCAGAGGCGGCCGGCGGTGTTGGCGAAGAGCGCCTCGGAGGCGCCCACCCGGTGGGCCGCGGCGAGGGCGACCACGTTCTCGGCGTACGAGGTGGTCTTCAGGCCGGCGACCGCGCTGTGCTCGTTGCGGCGCCAGGCCACGGTGGCCACGGCGGTGGTGTCGGGGCGCGGCGCGGCGCTGCCCAGGGCGGCGACCAGGGTCGGGGCGCCGTCGCCGCGCTCGGAGCCGAGCGGCGAGGTGCCGCCGGTGTAGGTGAGGCGCAGGCGGCCGAGCGGCATCGGGTTGGCGGCGAGGACGGCCGCGCAGGCCGCGCGGACCTCGTCGTGGTCGGGGTCGGGCAGCCCGAGGCCGCGGGCCGAGCGGGTGAGCCGGTCCAGGTGGCGGGTGAGGGCGAAGGCCCGTCCGTCGACGGCCTTGACCGTCTCGAAGACGCCGTCGCCGACGGTGAGGCCGTGGTCGAGGACGGAGACGGCGGCCTCGCCGGCCGCCACGAGGGATCCGTTGACCCAGATCATCGAGGGCTTCTCCCGGAGCTAGTGGGTGGTGCTGCCCGACGCTATCGCGACCAGGCGGGCGGCCTTGAGCTCGGTCTCGTCCCATTCCCGCTCCGGGTCGGAGCCCCAGGTGATGCCGGCCCCGGTGCCGAACCGCAGCACCGGGCCGCCGGAGGTCCGGTCGATCCAGAAGGTGCGGATGCCGACGGCGAGTTCGGCCTCGCCGCGGTCGGCGTCCACCCAGCCGACCGCCCCGCAGTAGGGGCCGCGCGGCGCGGTCTCCAGGGCGTCGATGATCCGCAGCGCGCTGGACTTCGGCGCACCGGTGACCGAGCCGGGCGGGAAGGTGGCGGCGAGCAGCTCGGGCCAGCCGGCGTCCTCCCGCAGCGTGCCCTCCACGGTGGAGACCAGGTGGACCAGGCCGGGGTGCTTCTCCACGGCGCACAGGTCGGGGACGGTGACGCTGCCGGTCTCGCAGACCCGGCCGAGGTCGTTGCGGACCAGGTCGACGATCATCACGTTCTCGGCGTGGTCCTTCTCCAGCAGGTCGGCCTCGGTGCGGCCGGTGCCCTTGATCGGGCCGGAGGAGACGGTGCGGCCGGTGCGGCGCAGGTAGAGCTCGGGCGAGGCGGTGGCGATCTCGACGCCGTGCTCGGGGAGGCGGATCGTTCCTGCGTAGGGGGCCGGGTTGCCGTGGGCGAGGAGACCGGTGAGGGCGTCGACGTCGCTGCGCCCGGGGTCGGGCAGCGGCGCGGACAGCACCCGGCAGAGGTTGGCCTGGTAGACCTCGCCGGCCGCGATGTGCTCGCGGATCCGGCGGACGCCGGCGGTGTAGCCGGCCCGGTCGAGCGAGCTGTGCCAGCCGTCCCGGTCCGGGCCGAGCCAGCCGTGGACGGCCGGCGGGGCGGGCGCGGGGCGCACCTCGTCGAAGCGGGCGCAGGTCAGCCGGCCCTCGAAGTCGTACGCGACGGCCCAGAACCCGGCGGTGTCGAGGGCGGCCGGGTCCGCGGTGACCTCGCGCAGCCCGGTGGCGAGGCGGCCGCCGAAGCGGGCCATCGGCTGGTCGGGGCTGAGGGGGGAGGTGCGGCCGGACACGGTTCTCCTGCACTTCTCGGTGCTTCTGCGCGCGGGTGGGGCGCGGTTCACGGGGTGGGGCTCGGTGCCTGAAGTGTAGGTCGGCGGGCCCCGCAGGCCCTGTTCGGGCAGGGTGCGGAGGGCTGCGGCGGGGCTGACGGAGCACCACCTCCCGGCCACCCCCGCGCCACGCTGCGGGAACGGATTTTTAGCTGGCCCGGGAATCCGCTAGAGTTCAACACGTCGCCGGGACGCGGAACCGAGAGAAACGGGGAAGCGGCCGGGAGACAGGCGGACGTGGCTCAGTTGGTAGAGCATCACCTTGCCAAGGTGAGGGTCGCGAGTTCGAATCTCGTCGTCCGCTCGATGGAGAACAGGGTAAGATCGTTCTCCGAAGTTGCCTGGTGGAGTGGCCGAGAGGCGAGGCAACGGCCTGCAAAGCCGTGTACACGGGTTCAAATCCCGTCTCCACCTCCAAGAGGTGCCCCCGGTTCTCCGGGAGCCCTCCCCGCGCGATTAGCTCAGCGGGAGAGCACTACCTTGACACGGTAGGGGTCACTGGTTCAATCCCAGTATCGCGCACTCAAACCCTTCGGGGCTTGACATCCCAGCGCGATTAGCTCAGCGGGAGAGCACTACCTTGACACGGTAGGGGTCACTGGTTCAATCCCAGTATCGCGCACTCAAACCCTTCGGGGCTTGACATCCCAGCGCGATTAGCTCAGCGGGAGAGCACTACCTTGACACGGTAGGGGTCACTGGTTCAATCCCAGTATCGCGCACTCAAACCCTTCGGGGCTTGACA